>NZ_JBHVYK010000073.1:0-39243 GCF_042880855.1 Streptomyces sp. NPDC058291 | reverse complement strand
GCCCACGAGTCGTCGTGCGTGTCACATCACCGTCGGTGGCGATCAGGTCATCGAATCTCTCGTGCGTACGGTGCCACGGCGATCCGGTCGATCACGGGGGCGTACCGGGAGCGGAGCAGGACTCCGGGGAAGGTGTCCGAGGCGTAGGTGGTGCCGTCGAAGTCGGGCAGTTCCTCGGAGCGGAAGGTGATGGTGTTGTGTCCCTTCTCGAGCTGGACTGGGACGCTGAGTTCCCAGAAGTTGTTCTGGTGGAAGGTGTGCGGGAAGCCGACGCGTCGTATGGCCCCGCCGTTGACGGTGACGTCGGCGTGGCGGGCGAGCGGGTCCGGGTTGTAGTGGGTGGCCTCGGACTGCTCGGGGTTGGAGTAGCGGATGCGCAGCGCGTACAGGCCGGCCTTCTCCGCGTCTACCGTGAACGTCGCGGTGTTGCCGTTGCCCGGGTCGCCGCCGATCCCGGTGATCGCCGTGCCGTCGGTGGCCAGTGACAGCGGGGTGAGCGTCGCCGAGCCGGCGAGGGTGGCGTCCTGCGCCTCGTAGGTGCGCACCGGCAGCGTGCCCTCGGTGGGTGTGACCGTGAGTCGGTCGACGAGGGTGGTCGACGAACCGCCGGTCACCGTCACCTTGTTGACTCCGCCGGAGAGGGAGACCGCCACGGCGCTGTCGCCCTGGGACAGACGCAGCACGTCGTGTCCGTTGACCGAGAGCCGGGCGCCGGCGCCGCCGAGGGCGTCGATGCGAAGGGTCGATTCGCGGTCGGTGGGGGAGTAGACCCAGAAGGTGGCCGTCTGGTTCTTCGCGATCCGGGCCGCGCCTGAGCCCGTCCGCGCCGGCAGGTCGTACACGGGTTGTGCCCCGCCGCCCAGCCAGGCCAGCTCGCCCTCGTGGACCTGGGCGTCGGCCGAGGCGTTCGGCAGGACGAGGGTGAGGCGGTCGATGATGGCGTCGCCCTTCGTGGCGCGCTTGCCGTCGGCGCTCCTCGCGGCGAGCGTCAGGACGTGCTTGCCCTTGGTGAGCTTCACCTGGGTGTCGGTGTGGTCCCACACCACCCATTTGTAGCCCAGCGGCAGATGCAGCTGCCGTTCGCTGTCGGCCTGGCCGTCCACGCGCAGGAACACGTTGGTGGGGCCCTGCTCCTTGACCTTGTCGAAGGTGTTGAGGGAGTTGGCGAAGACGCTCAGGTCGTAGGTGCCGTCCTCGGGAACGTCGACGCTGAAGTCGAGCGTGACGTCCGAACCGGTGCGCAGGCCGCCCACGTCGTAGCCGCCGGAGGTGTAGAACTTCGACACGTCCGAAGTCGAGCCCTCGGGGCCGTTCCTGGAGTAGCCGGACCCGGTGTGAGCGGCGTCCTCCGCCTCGTAGGAGCCCTGCCAGCGCACCGGCGGGGACTGGGCGCCGGCCGTCTTCCCGGCCGGGCTGAGGACGATCTCGTACGCGGAGGACTCCTTCAGTTTCGGCAGCGAGCCGTCACCGAAGTCGACGGCGACCGTGCCGTCGGCCGCGACCCGCAGGTTGGTCTCCGTGAGCAGCTTCGGGCCGGAGCTGTCGCCGACCTGCCCGCTCCATTCGATCTCGCGGACCCAGGCGTGGACGCTCTTGCCGAAGAGCTTCTTGGGGATGCCCGCGAAGGTGATGTGCCCCTTGCCGGTGGAGCCGCCGAACAGCAGCCGGGCCTGCTTCTTCTTCTCGTCGAGGGTGGCCACGCCCTGCATCGTGTAGTTCTCGCCGGGGAACGGCGGGTTCACCGTCACGGTGTGCCCGCTCATCGAGGCGTACGAATGGAGCAGCCACCACTGGCCGTTGCCGCGGTTGGACTGCACCGCGGAGTCGGAGAGGTTGCCGTCGATGTTCCAGTAGGCGATGTCGGCGTCCACCTTGGACTCCTCGATCGCGGACACCCACTGGATCATCTGGCCGGGTACCGAGGTGTGGTAGTTGAAGGCGTACTCGTTGATGTTGATAGGAATTCTGGCGCCCTCGCGAGCAGTGCCCTTGAACAGCTCCTTCTCCCAGGCGCGGTACTTGGCGACGCTCGCGCGCACCGCCTCCGGGTGGCTCAGCTCGTGCCAGGTGACGACGTCCGGCAGGGTGCCGGCGGCCAGGGCGTGCTGGAGGAACCCCTTGACCTGGTCGTACAGGACGCTGGTGTTGGGTCCGGCGATGCGCGCGTCGGGCATCTTGCCCTTGATGAGCCGGTAGGCGGAGTCCCAGGCGGCGAAGTAGTCGTCCGGGTCGTCGAGCCAGCTGACCTTGTCGTAGCTCCACTGACCCGTGCCGAACATGTTGCCCTCGGGCTCGTTGAACGGCACGAAGACGATGTTGTCCTGGTACTGCTTCGGCAGCTTGAGGACTTGGTCGACCTGCTTGCCGATCTTCTGCTCGTAGAGCTTGAGCTTCTCCTGGGGGGTGCCGCCGGGCCACTCGTACGGGAAGCCGCGGTGGATGTCGGTCATGTAGATGTACACGTCACCGTCGGTGGAGTCGGCCAGTGGCCGGACCACGTCCAGCGCGTCGGCGCCGGGGTGCTGCGGGCCGTCCTGAGCCTTGGTGGAGACGGTGCGCAGGCCCATGCCCTCGATGAGGTTGTTGGTGGGGACGTCCGGTCCGTACACGCCGTAGAGGGTGCCGGAGGCGCCGCCGTGGAACGCGCCGGTGTCCGAGCCGAGGTCGACGGCGAGCTGTCCCTCGCGGACCACGGTGACGGACGCCCGCACGGCCTGTCCGCCCGCGACTCCGGCCACGGTGAAGGCGCCGGGCTGCGCGTACCTGTCGGCCGGCACACGGTCCCACGCGATGGGCGTGTCGCGGTCGTAGCCGTCGCTGAAGGAGGAGCGGACTGCCGTGGGGAGGGCGGGGGCGGTGCCGGTGGTGGTGCGGACCGCGAAGGACGTCCGCGAGAGCTGCTGAAGAGTCGGCAGGCTCCCGCTCGTGCCGGCCACCTGCTCGGGGCTGAGCGCCGAGTGCCACACCGTGAAGTCGTCGATCGCGCCCTTGAGCAACGGGTCCGGCCAGAAGGACTTGCCGATGTAGCCGGCCGCCGTGGCCGAACTGTCCAGCAGTTCCCCGGCTTTGACGGTCGTCTTGGCGGAGGAGACCGCTATGCCGTCGAGGTAGGTGGTGACCCGGCCGGCGGAGGTGTCGAGCGTCACGGTGACGGTCCGCCATCCGTCCGCGGGCAGTGGCGCGTAACCGGAGACCTGCGACTCTGCGGCTCCTCCGCCGGTGGTCACCGCGGTGCGCAGCACGCTGCCGTTGTACGGGGTGGTGAACAGGTACCTGGTGGTGTCCGTGCCCAGATCGAAGATCCGCTGCCAGGAGGACGTGTCACCGCTCCACTTCACGCGGGCCTGGACCGTCAGGTCGTTTGCGTTGCTCAGTACTTCGCGGGGGAGTCGGATGTACGCGCCGTCGGAGGTGGGGGCTCCGCCGGGCAGGGCGAGCGCCTTGCCGCCGTCCGGGCCGGCGACGGACCGGGCGGTGGAGCCGTTCATCAGGGTCGCCGTCAGGCCGTTTCCGGAACTGTCGGTGATCCGGCCCGAGGCGAGGTCGTCCTGGTCGAAGGTGTAGCGGGCGGCGGGCTGGGGCGGATCGGCTGCCCGGGCGGAGACGGCAGGTGCGGCGAGCAGGCCCGCGCCGAGGGCCAGGGCCAGGGCGGCCGGTGCCCGGCGCCGGGCTGACCTGTCAGAGGATGGCATGGATTGCGTCCCTCAATCCTTGAGTGTCGGCAGAGCGTCGAATCGGTTCGATCGTGACGTCGCGGTCACGGCTGGTGCGTCTGACACGGAGAGGCTGGCGCCTCCGCGTCCCCAGGCGTGGTGCGGCGGGGTGCGGAATCCGCCCGGGACCTCGGAAGGATCTCTTCATCGAACCGGTTCGGGGAAGCTAGCACTGGGGATCTCGGCCAGCAATCCCCCCGACCCGAGGAACTCCGGACTTCGGGCGGAAGCGGACAGGCGCGTCAGAGGTGTTGACAGAGGTCCGGTCTGTTCCTACCTTCACTTCACGCGAACCGGTTCGACGACCGGCTCTCGCTCCCGCTCCCCCTCCCACCCCGGCGGCCGGTGAGTGCTCTCTCCCGCGAGGAGTCGAACCGGTTCGATCAAGGAGTCGCCCGTGAACATCGGTGAGATCGCCCGACGGGCCGGTGTCTCGCGCAGCACCGTGTCCTACGCGCTGAGCGGCAAGCGCCCGGTGTCGGACGACACCCGCCGTAAGATCCAGGCGGTCATCGATGAGCTGGGCTACCGCCCGAACGCCAGCGCACGTGCCCTTGCCAACGGCCGGACCAGCACGATCGGGCTGGTCTTCCCGCCGGCGGGAAACCACTACACCGGGATGCAGCTGGACTTCATCGGCAGCGTGGTGGAGGCCGCCGCCACCTACGACTACGACGTCCTGCTGTCACCGAGCGGCATGGACAGCGACCGTTCCTTCCAGCGGCTGCTGGGGGAGCGCCGGGTCGACGGCGCGATCCTGATGGAGATCCGGCTGGAGGACGACCGGGCCGAGCATCTGGCAGCGCTGGACTTCCCCTCGGTCGCCATCGGCCGCACCGCCCATCCGGAGAACAGCTGGTGGGTGGGGATCGACCACACCGCGCTGGCGGCGGCGTGCGTGCACCACCTGGCGGACCTCGGCCACAGCCGGGTCGCCTTCGTCAACCGTCCCGAGCAGCTGCTGCGGGCCGGCTACGAGTCCGCGCACCGCGGCCTGGACGGCTTCACCAAGGCCGCGGCTGAACGCGGAATGACGGCACGGACGTACTGCTGCGGGGACGACGCCGCCTCGGGCCAGGCCTGTCTGGAACGGATCCTGCACGACGACCCGGCCACCACCGCCCTGGTCACCCTGAACGAGGCCGCACTGGGCGGCCTGTATCGAGGCCTCGCCCACGCGGGCCGCCATGTGCCGCGCGACTTCTCCGTCACCGGCGTCGTGGCAGGCCGCTGGGCGGAGACCGTGACCCCCCAGCTCACCGCGGCGGACGTACCGGCGGAGGAGTTGGGCCGGCTCGCCGTCGACCTGCTGGTGGAGCGGCTCGACCACCCCGAGGCGCCGCCCCGGCACCACCTTCTCGTACCGCCCATCTCCCTGCGGGCCAGCACCGGGCCTGCCGGAGCCGCCGCGACGTCCTGACCGCACCCACGCGACACCTCCGACCTCACACAGATCCTTCCCGTCTCATTGGACGCCCGGACCGCTCGACCGTGCCGTTCGCCGCGTCCGTCCCTCCCCGCCGCCCGTGCCTTCGGCAGCGCATGCCCAAAAACAAAGGAACTCCGGCCATGAACAGCTCCTCCAGACAGCGCCGCCTGACCGCCGCCGCCGTGACCGCCCTCGCCGTCGCCGTCGGCGCCACCGCCTGCTCCTCCGGCTCGGGCAGCGCCGACACCGAGGGCGGCGACGGCGGCACGTACACCGTCTGGGACCCCTACCCGCAGTTCGACAAGACGTCCGCCTGGACGAAACTGCTGGACCGGTGCGGCGCCGAGGCCGGCGTGAAGATCAAGCGGACCGGCTTCGACACCAGCGACCTCGGCAACAAGACACTGCTGGCAGCGCAGCAGGGCAACTCCCCGGACGTCCTCATAGTCGACAACCCCGTGGTCTCGACCCTGGCCGAGGCAGGCGTGCTCACCACGACCGACGACAACAAGCTCGACACCTCGAAGGTCGACCCCAACCTGCTCGCCGCCGGCCAGTCGGGCGGCAAGACCTACGGCACGCCGATCGGCGCCAACACCCTCGCCCTCTACTACAACAAGGCCGTACTGAAGGCCGCCGGCGTCGACGTCACCCGGATCAAGGACTGGACGTCGCTCACGGCGGCGCTGGCGAAGGTCAAGACGGCCGGCAAGAAGGGCATCACCTTCTCGGCGATCGGCACCGAGGAGGGCAGCTTCCAGTTCCTGCCCTGGTTCTGGGGCTCGGGCGCCAAGCTGACCGAACTCGACTCCTCACAGGCCGTCTCCGCGCTGTCCCTGTGGCAGACCTGGCTCAAGGACGGTTACGCCCCGAACTCGGTTCTCAACAACACCCAGACCACCAGCTGGCAGGAGTTCGCCAGCGGCGACTACGCCTTCGCGGAGAACGGCACCTGGCAGCTCGCCAACGCCGAGAAGGCCGGCTTCGACTACGGGGTACTGCCCATCCCCGCCACCACGGGCGGCAACGCCGCGGCTCCGACCGGCGGCGAGTTCGTCACCATCCCGGCACAGCAGGACACCGGCCGCTACGCCACCTCGCAGAAGCTGGTGACCTGCCTGACCAGCACCGCCAACCTCAACGACACCGACAACACGTTGTCCTACGTGGCGCCCACCGCCGAGGTCCAGGACAAGCAGGTGGCCGCCAACGCCGCACTGAAGCCGTGGGTCGACGCGGTCAAGGCCGCGAAGGGCCGCACCAGCGACGACCTGGGCATCGAATACCCCAAGATCTCCGAGCAGTTGTGGAAGGCCGTCCAGTCCGCCCTCAGCGGGTCGAAGTCGCCCGAGGACGCGCTGTCCGCGGCTCAGTCCGCCGTCAAGTAGCCCGACCGCAAGGGTCGTTCATGAACCACACGACACAGCTGCCGGACCACCGCTCCGAGCGCGTCCCGAACAGGGCGGCCGACGCCGCCCCGCCTCGCGCCCGCAGCACGAACCGCCGCCGGCCCACCTCCACCCAGTGGGCCGCCTGGGCCTTCCTCGCCCCGGTGACCCTCTACCTCGCCCTCTTCTACGCCTATCCGCTCTACCGCAATCTCGACCTGAGCCTGCGCGACTACACCGTCCGATCCTTCGTTCAGGGCGACGCGCCGTTCACCGGCCTGGCGAACTACCGCACCGTCCTGAACGATCAGACCTTCGCCCCGGCCCTGCTCCACACGGTCGCCTTCACCGCCGTCTGCCTCTTCTTCCAGTACGCCATCGGCCTGGCCCTCGCGGTCTTCTTCAACCAGAACTTCCGGCTCTCGGCCACCCTGCGCGCTCTGTTCCTGGTGCCCTGGCTGCTGCCGCTGATCGTCTCGGCCTCCACCTGGTCCTGGATGCTCAACAGCGACTCCGGCATCGTCAACGCCGTCCTGCACGCGCTCGGCGTCGACCCGGTGAACTGGCTGACCTCACCGTCCTGGTCGCTGACCTCGGTGATCATCGCGAACATCTGGATCGGCGTCCCCTTCAACCTCGTGGTCCTGCACAGCGGGCTGCAATCCATTCCCGCCAGCCTGTACGAGGCCGCCGCCATCGACGGCGCGAACGCCTGGCAGCGCTTCTGGCGCGTCACCTTCCCGCTGCTGCGTCCGGTCTCCGCCATCACCCTGCTCCTCGGGCTGATCTACACGCTCAAGGTCTTCGACATCATCTGGATCATGACCAAGGGCGGACCGGCGGACTCGTCCACCACCTTCGCCACCTGGTCCTACCAGCTCGGCTTCGGCAACCTCCTGCCCGCCTTCGGCCCCGGAGCGGCCGTCGGCAACCTGCTCGTGGTCGCCGCCCTGGTCTTCGGCCTCGTCTACGTCAGAGTTCAGCGGAAGCAGGCCCTGTCATGAAGCGATCGTGGTGGAAAACGGCCATCGGCCTGCTGCTGACCGGAATCATGCTCTTCCCGGTCTACTGGATGATCAACGTCTCCCTCACGCGCGACCAGGACATGCGCAAGAGTCCACCGGACCTGTTCCCCGTCCACGGCACCCTGGCCGGCTACCGCACCGTCCTCGACGAGCAGCTGCCCTACCTCGGCACCAGTCTCGTCATCGGCCTCGGCACCGTCATCCTGACCGTCGCCCTGTCCGCGCCGGCCGGCTACGCGCTGGCCAAGCTGCGCCCCCGCGGCGCGGGCATCCTCAACTTCTTCCTGCTGGCCGCCCAGATGATCCCCGGGATCATCATGGCGATGGGCTTCTACGCCGTCTACCTCCAACTCGGCCTGCTCCAATCCGTCCCCGGCCTGATCGTCGCCGACTCCACCCTGGCCGTCCCCTTCGCCGTCCTCATCTTCACCGCGTTCATGTCCGGCATCCCCGGCGAACTCCTCCAGGCCGCCACGACCGACGGCGCCGGCCCGCTGCGGACCTTCTGGTCCATCGTCCTGCCGATCAGCCGCAACGCCGTCGTCACCGTGTCCCTGTTCGCGTTCCTGTGGTCGTGGTCGGACTTCGTCTTCGCCAGCACCCTGGTCAGCGGCGGCGCCCAGGAACCCATCACGCTCGGCATCTACCACTACATCGGCAACAACAACCAGGAGTGGAACGCCATCATGGCCACCGCCGTCGTGGCCTCGCTGCCGGCCGCGGTGATCCTCGTCCTGGCCCAGCGCTACGTCGCCGCCGGCGTGACCGCCGGCGCCGTCAAGGACTGAACCTCCCCCCTCGTCATGCCGGCCGACCCGCTCGCCCGTCCCCGGCCGCCGCCCCCTGCTCCAGAAACGAGTCACGCCACATGAGTGCCGCCCCGTCCGGCCCGGCCTTCTCCGTCCACGACATCCCGTTCAGCACGTACGGGTCCTGGTTCGACATCTCGCCCGTGGTGGCGGAGCAGACGTACGCCGACGACCTCCACCTCGTCTCGCACCAGAACGGCATGCACGCCGTCCTGCGCCTCGTGCCGCTCGACCCCGCGACGGGCGAGCGGGCCGACACCCGAGTCGACGCGATGCCGGGCCTGTTGAGCTGGACCGGCGAGAGCGGACGCGTCGACCTCGCCTACGAGTCACCGGACACGGTACGACTGCGGGGGAGCGGTCTGGGCATGAGCGTCCATGCCGCCATGCAGACCCTGACCCCGTTCAGCGGAACGTATTTCTTCCACGACCCGGCGGCCGACGCGGATGTGTTCACCTCCTACGAGACCGGCCGCCGCTACCGGGTCACCCTGCTGTCCGGCACCATCGCCGACACGGTGGGATCCCAGGCGCTGGGCGCCGCCGACCGGGGTCTCGCCGTGACCGCGGCTGCAGACGGCGTCTGGGAGCTGGCGATCGAGGAACTCGACACATCCCGCCCGCCGTACGCGTCCGCAGCGGGTTTCGACGACATCGCGGCGTCGGCGCGTAGTGCGTTCACGGACTTCGTGGACGCGGTGGCCCCCTGGCGCTCGGACGCCGCACCGTCCGCCGAACTGGCCGCCTACGTCGTCTGGTCGGCGACCGTGGCGCCGGCCGGCCTGGTCACCCGACCCGGCGTGCTGATGTCCAAGCACTGGATGGACAAGGTGTGGAGCTGGGACCATTGCTTCAACGCCCTGGCCCTGGCGCCCGGCTGCCCCGCACTGGCCTGGGATCAGTTCCAATTGCCCTTCGACCACCAGGACGAGACCGGTGCCCTGCCGGACTCGGTCACCCACTCCGAGGTCCTCCGCAACTTCGTCAAGCCGCCCATCCACGGCTGGGCCTTCGGCCACCTGCGCGGCAAACTGCCGACACCACCCGGCCGGGCCGAACTCACCGAGGTGTACCACCGGCTGGAGCGCTGGACGGAGTTCTGGCTGACCTTCAGACGGGCCCCCGGGGCTGAACTGCCGCACTACCAGCATGGCAACGACAGCGGCTGGGACAACGCCACCACCTTCGACCCCGAGCGGGTGGTCGTCACCGCCGACCTGGCCGCCTTCCTCGTCCTCCAACTGCACGAACTCGCCCATATGGCAGCCGGGTTGGACAGGGAAGACGAGCAGCGGCGGTGGCTGTCCGTGGCCGAGGAGACCCAGGCCGCGCTGATCGACCAGCTCTGGCAGCGTGACAGGTTCGTCGCCCGGGGAGTCGCCACCGGGGCCACCTGGAGCAGCGACAGCCTCCTCGACCTGATGCCCATCGTGCTGGGCGAACACCTGCCCGCCGAGATCAGCAGCGCGCTCGCCGACCGCATCAAGGCCCACCTGACCCCGTACGGCCTGGCCACCGAACTGACCACCTCCCCGCAGTACCTCCCCGACGGCTACTGGCGCGGCCCCATCTGGGCCCCCAGCACCGTCCTGATCGAGGACGGCCTGCGCCGCGCCGGCCACCACCGTCTCGCGGACGACGTCAGCGCCCGCTTCCGTGCCCTGTGCGAGACCCACGGCTTCGCCGAGAACTTCGACGCCCTGACCGGAACGGGACTGCGCGACCGCGCCTACACCTGGACCGCCAGCAGCTACCTCCTCCTCGCGCAAGCGCACACGCACCGAGAGGGCCGCTGACCGGCTAGGACGGTGCCCAGGAGCAAGGCCGCACCGGACACGAGCATCCCCGGCCGCCCGGGCAGCCACGACCGCGCCCGGCCGAGGGCCGGCGTGCGGCTCAGGACCGTGCGCGCGGTGTCCGTGGTGGTCCGCGGGGCGTTGCGGGACGACGGGAGCAGCAGCGGCACCAGGGCCACCAGCGCGGCGAGCCGGCCGCGGCCGCGCTCTTCCCAGTCGGGCCCGTAGGCGGCGCCGGCGGCCGCCTCCAGTTCCCTGAGAAACGCCTCTGCGTCTTCGGGGCGTTCCGTCGGGTCCTTGGCGAGGCCGCACCGCACCAGGGCGCGCACCGCCTCGGGGGCCTCGTCGGTGGGGATCGGCGCATCGACGTCCTGCAGGGTGAGTTCGGCGAGGTTCTCGCCCGGGTAGGGCCTGTGGCTCGTCAGACACTCGAAGAACGTGGCGGTGGCCGCGTACACGTCGGCGGCGGGTGAGGCGGGGGCGCCGGTCCACTGCTCCGGGGCCATGTAGGAAGGCGTCCCCGCCGCGCCGGCGCCCGCGCCGACGTCCACCGCGATCCCGAAGTCGACGAGCCGGGACGATCCGTCCGGTAGAACCAGGACGTTCTCCGGCTTGTAGTCACGATGGACGACGCCGACGCGGTGGGCGTCGGCCAGCCCGAGCAGCGATTCCTTGAGGATCACGAGGGCGCCCTCGGGGTCGCTGACGCGGCAGACACGGCAGACACGGCGAACCCTTGCCGCATGCGGATCCCGCTGCGGCGCGACGGGCATGATGAAGGCATGACCGACCGCGACGATTTCCTGGTGTGGGTCAGGACCGCCCTGCACGATGCCGAGCTGGCGCTGCACAACGGCGATGCGGCCCCGCGTCGGGCGCTCTGGTCGCGCAACGAGCCGGTGAGCGTCCTGGGGGCGTGGCGCAGCGCCCACGGTCAGCAGGAGCTCGACAAACTCTTCAGCGCCCTCGCCAAGACCTTCTCCGACTGCAGGTCGTTCGTCTTCGAACTGCAGACGTTCGACGTTTCCGGGGACATGGCCTATACCGTCGGTCTTGAGCACACCTCAGCCGTCGCCGACGGAGAACCGCGCGCGTACACGTTGCGCGCCACCCAGGTGTACCGCCGCGAGGACGGCGAGTGGAGGGTAGCTCATCGTCATGCCGACACGGTGAACGAGTGAGGCCAGGCGGCGGCCATACAGCCGTCGTCCGCCAGGAAGCTCGAGTGAATTTCTCGACTGCGCAGGTCGCGACGCGTACCTCAGTGGTGCACGGCTTAGGGTCCGTACGTGGCACACACCTTCGAAGAACTCGTGGAGAAGCAACGCGCCGCCGATCAGGCGCACGCGACCGTCCAGGCCCTGCGCGACCAAGGGGATCCGCCGGCCTACGACAGCGCGTGGCAAGCATGGCGCGACCTGGTCCAGCACGTGCAGGCCGCGGTCACCGAGCATGCCCAAGAGCGGGGCGCGATGCGGGCCGGGGTGGAGCTTGAGGTGAAGAGAGCGGTCCGGCACACGGGGTAGCGGGCGCGCAGGGCACCTTCTTCCAGGCTGCCCCGGGCGCCGCCACGGACGTCGGCGTCCCCGTGGGGTTGCGCAGGCGGGCGCGGTCCTCCTTCGCCATGATCCGGCTGCCGTAGCCGTAGCCGTAGCCGTAGCCGTAGCCGTAGCCGTAGCCGTGGCGGCGGGCCCAGTCGACGTCGTCCTGGACATAGCCGAGCGGCCGGCTCTCCTCCAGGCTCAACGACTTCACCTCCCAGAAACGGAAACCCCGCTTCCTCATGCAGCGCGTGATCAGGTGCCGCTCGGCGTCGGAGATCCGCAGGTCCTGGGCGAAGGTGAGCTTCTCGCCGGCCGTGGCGGCCCCGGCCTCGCGGCCGGTGGCTTTGTAGGTCAGTTTTGAGGCCAGTGGTGGGTGGGTTCTGACTCCAGTGGTGTCGGCGGACAGTTGATGTCGGTGAGTTCTGACCCTGCTGGCCAAGACCATCGCCCGCTACGGCCGCGTCGACCTTCTCTGTATTGATGAGTTGGGGTATATGGAGCTTGATCGTCGTGGGGCGGAGCTGCTGTTCCAGGTATTGACGGAGCGTGAGGAAAAGAATTCTCTGGCGATCGCCTCCAACGAATCCTTCGGAGGTTGGACCAAAACCTTCACGGATCGAAGGCTTTGCGCGGCCGTAGTGGACCGGCTGACGTTCGGCGGGGACATCATCGAGACCGGCACAGACTCCTACCGGCTGGCCGCCACCCGCGCCCGCACCGCACAGCAGGCCGCCGCGCTCGCCGCGGGCTGAAGAAGAGGTGGAAGGGGTTTGGTCCCTGTTACGAAGAGACCCGATGGCCAACACCGCATCCACCGACCCTGACCACCTTACCCGCACCCTTCGCCGAGGCCTCGCCCACATCCAGCGCCGCCCGGGACTCATCGACGGCTGCCTCACCGAAACCGGCCCGACCCTCAACCCCGGCACCCGAAGCCAATCCGCCAAGGTCAGTAGTCATCCACCGCTCTGGCGAGCGGCTTTGCGAAGCGAGTCCCACAGGGTGTCGATGTGGTCGGGCAGCGTCGTCGTCGCGCCGATGGCGACGCGAATCGCGAAGTGACCGTTGACCGATGTGTGCGTGAGGAAGGAATGCCCTTCGGCGTTGACCGCCTCCATTGCTGCCTTGGTAGCGGCGTCGTCGGGGCGCCCTTCCCGGTCGACGAGGTACAGACATACGAGTGCCAGTGATGGCGGGGTGGCCAGGGCGAAGCCCGACTCGCTCTCAATCCGGCCGGCCAAGGAGTTGGCCATGGCGACGTGGCCGCGGATGCTTTCGCGCAGGCCTTCCAGTCCGGCGCCGTGCACCACCGACCAGATCTTCAACGCACGCATACGACGGCCCAACGGGACCTGCCAGTCGCGGTAATCGATGACTTCGCCCGATTCGGTCGCAGCGTTACGCAGGTACTCCGGCGTGATGGACAACGCTGTAGGCAGCGCTCGGGCATCCCTCACCCACATGAACGAGGCGTCGAAGGCTGTGTAGAACCACTTGTGTGCGTCGGTGCAGAACGAGTCGGCAAGGTTCACGCCGTCCAGGAGCCAGCGGAACTCGGGACACAACGCCGCGACTCCTGCCCACGCGGCGTCGACGTGCACCCACGCCTCGTACGCACGCGCTGCCAGCGCGACGTCTCTCACGGGGTCGATGGCACCCGTGCCGGTTGTTCCCACGGTCGGGCAGACCATGACCGGCCTCTTTCCGGCGGCCGCGTCCTTGGCCAGCATGTCTGCCAGGGCATCCGCCGACATGGACAGCGTGCCCTGGGTAAAGGGGACGATCCGCAATGCTCGCGCGCCGAGCCCGGCCACACGCACGGCCTTGGCCAGTGACGAGTGGGTCTCGGCAGTGACGTACACCATCTCGGTGCCGTCCACGCCGTGTTCGCGCCAGTCCGGGTTGCTGCGCTGCAGCGCAGCCAGCAGGGCAGCCAACGATGCCGACGAAGCCGAATCCTGCAGCGAACCGCCTCCGCCTCCGGCGAAAGTGAACTCGCGACCAAGGCCCAGGGCATCCGCCAGGCCGTCGAGCAGGACCTGCTCGATCTCCGTCCCGGCCGGCGATGTCGACCAGAGCATTCCCTGCGCCCCGATCCCGCCCGATGCGATGTCACCGAGGAGCGACAGCAGGGACGCGTTCGCTGGGAAGTAGCCGAAGAAGCCCGGGTGCTGCCAGTGGAGCGACGAGGGGACGACCACGTCGTTGAGCAAGGCGATGAGATCATCGCCCAGCGCCTGGGACGGCTGCTCAGGCAGTTCACGAGGAAGCTGCGCCTTCACGGAGCCCGGTGAGACCTTCGGCCGCACGTGCAGGGAAGGGAGCGAGGTGCGGTATTGGGCGACCCAGTCGACCAACTGGTGGCCCTGGCGGCGGAATTCATCTGGCTCAAGATCAGGCATGCTCTGTCCTAAGAGGTGGTGGTGGTCATGACGAGGGCTGAGCGCCCACCTGAGCGCTGGGGACGATCAGGTGTCCGGGGCGAGCCGGCCGCTACCGGATTCAGAGGGCCTCGATGCCGCGTACCGACTGGTGCCGCACCAGAGCCGGTCGTCTACAGTTGTAGATTAATAGCTCCAATGTAATCCCTTATGGGGTCGCTGGGAAGGGGGGCGCCATGGGCCCCTCTCACGGCGACCGGGAATGACAGCTCTTCGCCCTCGCTCCGTGCGCCCCTGCCGCGAGCACGTGGCGTAAGAGGTTCACCAGGTCACAGGGTTGGGTCTGTGGGTCACACGACCCCTCGGACTCATCCGCCGTGAGGCCCGCGAGTGCGACCACAGCCCTCAGCATTCAGGCGTCTACCCGTTGGTAAGGTGTCACCATGCCCAAGATCGTGGACCACGACGCGCGGCGTGAAGAGATCATCGAAGCCGTATGGCGCCTTGTCGCGCGGCGAGGATTCGCGGCGCTGAACATGCGGGATCTCGCCGCCGAAGCTGGATTCACCAACGGTGCGCTCGCACGATATTTTCCCACCAAAGCAGCCATTCTGCGGGCCGCGCTGGAGCGCGCCAATGCAGCCACCGAGCAGCGGGCCGCCCGCACCATCGCCGGCGCCGACGGCCTGAACGCGTTCCGCAAGTTCTGCGTCGAGATCATGCCCCTGGACGACGAGCGTCTCAATGAGGCCCGCGTGGTCATCGGCTTCTGGAATTACGCGGTAGCCGATCAGGAACTGATCGGCGTCTACGACCAGGCGATATCGCGCTGGCGCGATCAGATGCTCTCGTATCTGCACACTGCGGCTGAAGCGGGAGAGATCAACCCATCCCGCGATCTCGATGCGTTCTTGGACCTTGCGATGGCCACGCTGATGGGACTCCAGATCAACGCGATCTTCGCGGCTCGCCTGACCACACCCTCCCGCCAGTTGCGGATACTCGACGGACTCATCGCGGGCTTGCAGACCGGCACCTCATGATTTGAGCACGCGGGCGCAGAAGTACTCACCTGTGGATCAGTTGCATCTGATCCGCCCCTTGTGTCACAACCACCGGTGCCCATGGACCCGCGACACCACCGTCGGCAGCGGAAAACTACGGCAGCCGGGGCGCCTCAGCAACCCGTTCGTGCCGTGGCCCGGGTGGCGTGGACCACCGCCGTCCCGGCTTCGCGCCGTCTTCCGCCCTGCAGACATACGAAGGGGCGAGAATCGAATGCGCCGGGCTTCTCGGCAGCGGCGGCGTAGGCAGGTCAGGTGCCGTGGCACGCTGGCGGCGATGCCCTCGTCCGGGCAGTACACCGCGCCGGCTCGCCGGCTCATCCAGCCGGCGTTCGCGCCAACCAGTCTCCCCGAACCCCGCGGGACATGACCGGACAGGGGAATCGACGGCGCGATGACATCGAACCCGTGGCAACCGCCTCGCCAGACGTGCAGCTCTGTCTGCACGTCGGCCGCACCCTAGTCGCACAGTTCAGGGCGACCGCTAGCCTCATCCAGCTTCAGCAGCCCGTGAAAGGGGTCCCCAGGCACCGGGTGGAGTCAGAACTGACCTACAAGTGGCGTCGACCGTCACCTACGAAGCCAATGAGGCAGGAGCACCGACGCGCGCGCCACGGCTCCCCATGTCGTGCACACGGCACCGGGAAACAGAAGAGGGAAGGAGGTGTCGTCCACTCCTTGCCATACTCAACCTATAGCGCATCAGGGGGCTTGCGGCAAGACCCCAGTCATCAAGCAGAATCTCCGATCCTACGCAAAGGCATGGAACTGGAGGTATACCGGCATGGCGGACCGCACAGGTTCCCGACTACGAGGAACCGAGTCGTTCGAGGCGCTCGCCTCTGCCCTGTTCGCTCCCTTACGGGTGATCGATCCCGAACCGCAGGCGTTTGAAGCCGTGGTCGACCATGCGGCCATCGGTCCCCTCATGGTCGTTCGCATCCAGGCCACAGCCGCAACCGTGACACGAGACAAGCACAGCATCACGTCGACCGACATGGAGTGGGTGCACTTCAATCTGCACCATCACGGTCCGGTCAGGGCCATGCAAGACGACCGCACCACGACGGTGCAGCCCGGCGAACTGTTCGCCTGTGACAACACCCGGCCGTACCGGCTCATCGGCGCCGACCTGAGCGCCATGACCGTACTCTGCATTCCCCGGGCAAGCCTCGGCAGGCATGTGAACGCCATAACCCGACGCACCGCGCTCCCCATACCTGCCCAAGGCGCGATCGGCAGGCTCCTCAACCACGCCTTGTCCGCCGTCGACGAGGAACTCCCTCGACAGGGTGTGGCACGCACGTATCTCGCCGACGCGCTCACGGCGCTCCTCCTCGGCACTTTCGCCGACACCTCCCCTGAGCGTGCCTCCGTCGCCAGCGACCTTGTCGACCGCATCCGCGCCTACGCGCTGGCCCATCTGGGAGACCCCCACCTCAGTGGAGAACGAGTAGCACGCGAGCACCACATCTCGGTTCGGCACCTCCATGCGCTTTTCAAAGGAAGCGACCTGTCCTTCGCTGCCTGGATCCGACATGAACGGCTGCTTCGGATCCGGCGGGATCTTCTCGATCCCGCCTCCGCGGACGTCTCCACGGCGGCCATCGCGGCACGATGGGGGATACACGACAACAAGCACCTCGGCAGAGCCCTGAAAACTGAGTTCGGCGAAACCGTCAGCGACCTACGCTGCGGACAAGCCGGTCAGAACCATGACGGGAGGCACCCGCGGCGGTGCAGCACGACTCCCCGGGACACGACAACCGCTGCGTCCGCTCGCTGAACAAGAAGGGGGCAGGCGCGACGGTCCGCTTCCAGTCCCTGTTGCACCCGGGCTGCACGTCGGTGGAGTGCTGGGCGGCGACGTCGGGGATGAGCCGCTTGTTTGCGCGGTCGGCCAACATCAGGAAGGCGTTCACCGACCTCACGGCCGACAGCGGAGGAGTGTGCTGCCTCTTCGACACTGGTGACGGCGTCCCTGAACAAGTGTGCTGGCTCAACGGTGAACCCACCCAGGAGTCAGTCTCCGGGCCCCGCTTTCCGGATCGGCGGGCACTTGTGGCGGCTTGGTCCGACTCCGGGACGTGAGCGTCTGCGCTCCCTGCCCGAAGCCCTCGGCTCGCCGAACTCCGGTTCTACCGGCGGCTACAGGCTGACCGCGTCGAGGAGTTGGGGGCCGTTGTTGCGAACGTTGTTGACGGCCGGGGAGACGGGTCGCGCATCCAGATGCCCGCCGGCGGGCTGGCTGAGGAGAGCGCGTAGTTCGTCGGGGTCCTGGTGTGCGGGGTCCAGCCAGGCCTCGTAGTGGTCCTCGGTGAGCGCGAGGGGCATGCGCGGGTGCACGCGGCCGGCTGCGTCGGTGGCCTCGGTGGTGATGATGGTGCAGGTCATCAGCCAGGCGTCCGGGTCGTGGTCGTGGGTGACGGACGGATCGCGCCAGTACTCGTACAGGCCGGCGAGCGCCATCACCTTCTCGTCCTCGGGGTGGATGAAGTACGGCTGCTTGCGGGTCTTGCCGGTGGCCGGGTCTCTTCCGGGCTGCCACTCGTAGAAGCCGTCCGCCGGAAGCAGGCAGCGGCGTTTGACGAACGCGCGGCGGAAGGCGGGCTTCTCGTGCACGGTCTCCACCCGGGCGTTGATCATCCGCGCGCCGATCTTCGTCTCCTTCGCCCAGGACGGCACCAGGCCCCAGCGCAGCGGCCGCAATTCCCTGACAAGCGGCGTGGCGCCGTCACCGTCGCGCGGGGTGCGCTCCAGGACGGCCCATACGTCGTCGGTCGGGGCGACGTTCCAGTTCGGTGCGAGGGCCTCGGCGGCAGGCCAGTGGGCGACGTGGAACAGGGGCGCCAGGTCCTCCGGGCGCCGAGTGGCAACGTATCGACCGCACATACGAGCACTCTCTCACCGTCCGGCTGCCCGAGGGTACGCGGGCGCGGTGGCGAGTGGAGGTGTCCTGCGCCGACTCACCGCAGTCCCGCCCTGCCGACGGGCCGAGGGGAACCGCACGCGTCCGTCGACCACCCGGCCCGGCCGCCGCCGCAGGCCCCGTCACGTGCTGCGACTGGGCCTCACCGGGCTGCGCCTGTCCGTTGGCGCGGTGTGTGGTGGTCGTGCCGGGGTGATCAGGGCAGTGCGATGTCTGCCTTGACCTGTTTGCCAGAGGGGTGGGTGTCCACGCTGACATGGCTGCTGAGGGCTTGGACGATCGTCAGGCCCCGCCCTCCGATCCTGTGCGGGTCGGGGAGCTGCGGAGCGGGCGGGTGGGGCGAGGTGTCCCAGACGGTGATCCGGGCCAGGCAGCCTGTTGCTGACTGGTCCATTTCGAGATGCAGACCGCAGGGGCCCGGCGCGTGCTGGTGGGCGTTGGTCAGCAGCTCGCTGACGACCAGCTGAATCGTCTCGCTGGCGTGGTCTGTCGGTCGGGCCCAGCCCGCTGATCCGGCGTCGTCGAGAAAGGCGCGGGCCGCATGGCGGGCTTCCGCGGTGGCCGGGGCTCCGTCGTGCCAGGCAAGGCGCCGCGGCAGCGGGGCGCGGTGATGCCGGCGATGGCGCCCGTTCGACGCGTGCTGCTTGGGCGGGAGGGTCATGCGGGATACCCCATTTCGTGGATCACGGTGGCGCGTCCGCTCGTCCAGGTGCGCGCCCGTGCCAGGCGTCTGCCCGCTTCGACGGCTGGTAGGCCCAGACCTGATCCGGGTGCGGCTTGGCGTTGCTGTTTGCGGGCGGACCGCCTGCGTGAAGGATGTGTGGGAACTGGGCGGGAAGGGTGTGGATAGGCTTGGTCCGTGAGCTCTGACGGTGTGGAGAGGCTGCTTGCCGAGGTGTGTGGGACGTTGGCCCGCGCGGGGTTTGAGGTGGCGTCGGCTGCCGACGGGGGGCCCGGTCTGCGGGTGCGGCGGGAGATGGACTCGGTGATGGTGGGATGGGTGCCCGGCAGCGAGTTGGACCCTGCAGGCCGGGAGAACGCCGACTTCGAAGGCATTCGTGCTGCTCTGCGGTCGGCGCTGCTGGCGATCCTCACGCAAGCCGGACATGCCGTCCAGGTGGACCGTCGCAGCGGTGAGGTGCGAGTCAGCCGGCCTGCGTGACCTCGAACCGACAAGGCAACGACCCGAGGGCTACGCGAGCCCGTGCGTCCGGTCGGTCGGTGGCGGGGCCGTCGCGCGGAAGAGGGCCAGGAGGGACTGGGCCTGCGGGGTGCCCCGGTCGAAGAACTGCGTGGTCATCGCGGTTGGTACGGCCGTGCCGTGCATGCGGACCTCGTGGCACCTGAAGCGGAAGGCCGCCTCGAACAGCGCCAGGTCAAGAGAGTTCGGGTACCGCCTGCATGCTCCAGGCCGGCGAAAAGCCGCAGCGGTGCTGTTCGCTGCCGGGCAGGGTCTCGATCAAGGTCAGAGCGTTGGCGGCCTCGGTCCCGGTCCAGTGGGCGACCGCCCTGCCGGGGTATGGGACGCCCCGCTCGGTCGGGAGGGCGGAGATCCTGACGGCCTCGATCAGCACGGTGGCGGCAACGGCTTCGGCGGGGAGCTGCATGTGCGCAGTCCGACCGCCGGGCCGGCCGCCGGCTACGGCAGGTTGGGCGAGGCGATCCCCCGCGCGTGAGTGCAGGAGGGGGCAGCTGTGGCCGCCACCAGGGCCGAGTTCGTCAGGCGTCGGCGAGGAGGGGGTCGTACGGGGTGTTCGCGCGGCGGCCGGACATGAAGGAGAGGAAGTCGCCCACGAACGCGCTTTGGCCGTAGGCGCCGTCGGTGGCCGTGAGTTCGCGGTGGAAGGCGGTGCGGAAGTCAGCGCGGTAACCGGGGCCACGTCGGGCTCGTTGGAGCCGTCGGCCCCCGGGAATGTCCCGGATCTTGCCCCTCGGTGACATGGGACTGGTCATCTATCGACACCGCACCGCTTGGCTTGTGGACTTGCCCCACGGGGACGTGCTGCCTTGCCCCCGGTGCTACGGGGAGGCGGGCAGGTGCGGAGAGCGGAGCACGAGCAGAGTGATCTCGCTGGGGGCGAAGACCCGGAACGGCGGGCCCCAGAAACCGGTACCCCGGCTGGTGTAGAGGAGCGTGCGGGCGCCGTGCCGGCTGAGGCCGGCGAGGACGGGCTGGTCGATGCGGACCAGGTGGTGGAAAGGCCAGATCTGGCCGCCATGGGTGTGGCCGGAGAGCTGGAGGTCGATGCCGGCGGCTGCCGCCCGGTCGACGAACTTGGGCTGGTGTGCCAGGAGCAGGACGGGGAGATCGGGGTCGGCGCCGTCCAGGGCTCCGGCGAGGTGGGCGCGGTGGCCCGCCAGGCCGGAGGACTCGGCGGTGACGTCGTCCACGCCGGCGATCACGAGGGTGTCGCCTCCGCGTTCGAGCAGCAGGTGGCGGTTGCGCAGCGGCTCCCAGCCCAGCTCGTCCATCAGGTCGACCCAGCCCTGGGCCTCGCTGTAGTACTCGTGGTTGCCGGTGACGTACACACGGGCCCGGGTGGCTCGCACGGTGGCGAGCGGGGTGGCCTGGGCGCGGCGGCGTTCGGCCGTGCCGTCCGCGATGTCGCCGGTGTGGCAGACCAGGTCGGCTTCCAGGGTGTTCACCGTCTCGCACACTCGTGCCGACCAGCGGGCGCGATCGAGCGGGCCGTAGTGGGTGTCGGTGATGAGAACGACGCGGGTGCCGTCCAACCCGGCACCCAATCGCGAGAGTGACACGTCGAGTTGGCGCACGCGGGGCACGCGGCGGGCCTCGGCGTAACCCCAGGCGAGCAGTACGGCGCTCACAGCGAGGACGGACCAAGTGACGATTCGGGCCCGGTGCTGACTCTCGCCTACGCCGGCCATGGTCAGGGCGAGCCGCAAGAGGACGCCGAGCAGAAGGGACCAGGTGAACAGAACCCAGCTGGCTCCCAGCAGGGTGTCACCGATGATCGCCGCCCGGTCCTGCTGGCGTCGGCCGTGGCCGCGCCCCATCGCGAGCGGCATACCGACGAGACCGAGGGCGAACAGGGCGGTGCCCGGCAGCGTGACGGGCAACGGCCAGTGCTGGCCGGTGTGCAGGAGCACCCAGCAGGGCACGGCCCACAGCAGAACGGGGGCGATCAGGGGGAGGTAGCGCATCAGGCGGTGCAGTCGGCTCTGCCGCGGCGCCCGCGCTTCGGCCTTGGCGGATCGGGTGTTGCTGGTGTCGGTCACGCTTCCCCTCACAAACCAGGCTGCCGTCTCGCGCACTGTATCCCGTCGTCATCGGGCTGGTCGGACGGACGTTCAAGGCCCGCCAGGCGGTCACCGCCGCTCTCGAAGCGGAAGTCGACGCGTGCGCGTGCGGGTGCTGCGGCCGCGTGCCCCCTGCTGGTGCTGCTGTTCTCGGTCGGTCTCCCGAAGGCCTCGATGAGGCTGAGGCGGCGCTGCCTCGTCACGCCGGCCTCGCTCCTCCCGAGGAGGACTTTCACTGGACCGGTTCGCCTCGGTCGCGTCGGTCGTCCAGGTGGACCTCCAGGTCAGGCCAGTGCGCGGTCCACCGCGTCAGGTCGGCCACGGTCAACGACCCCGGCGGGCAGAGCGACTCGGTCGGCAGGAAGCGGACGAGCGTCCCGGTGGTTCCGTCGACCTCAAGGGGATCCAGGCCAGTTACGGGAAGGCCGCGCTCGTAACGCTGACTCCAGGCCCCGTTGCGACGACGGTTGGCGTGAATCAGCCACTCGCTGAGCGCCGCTACGACGGACATGCCGCGACGCGGATGTCCGTCGGGAAGCCGCTCGGCATCGGGGGAGTCGAAGAATCGCAGGTCCTTCGACGCCATCACCGGCTTCTTCACGATCCGACCCTGATCGTCGACGCGAGTGTCGGTGCCTCGCCCGTCGTCTGCCACGGACACCGAGCCGTCGCCGTGAAGCGTGATCAGACATCGGCCCCCCGCTCGACTCGATGCCTCATCGGCGGCATAGGCGACGACCTCAAGAACGAGGTGCCCCGGCCCACCGGGAGCGAACTTCTCCGGCCTTCGGCGAATCCGGGAGAGATGGCTCAAGTCCACGTCGCGGGCCCAGTCGTGGGTGGTGTTGGTCCAGGCTGCCCTTGATCCATCCATACCACGAGTATCCAGCATCGTGCTTCCCTCAGCGGGTGACCCCTGTGCGGCAGGCAGGGAACGTGGCGCTGCCGAGCTGTTGCGTTGCAGGCCCGGCCAGGTCAGTACAGGCAGAGCTTGCCGGACGTACGGCATCGGCTCACGCCCGCTCCATACGTCGGCCGAACTTCCTTTACCTGCCGCGGAATGGGCGAGCTCCTCAGATCCGCCAGGAGCGGAGCGCGTCCGCGACGTCGTAGATGGTCAGCCGGGTCTCGCGGACCTTCCTGATCAGATCGGACAGCGCGCCGTAGGGAGGGTCGATGCCTTCCCCGGACTGGTCCATGTACTGACCCGTGACGAAGGCGGCGAAGAGGCTGTTGCGGTGGGGGAGTGGTTCGAGACGCACGATGGTGTGCAGGAGCGCGGCCGCGCGCCACGCGACGTCGGGGTTGGACTGGGCGAGAGTCGGCATGCGCGTCTTGTGACGCGCGACGGCAGCCACCAGGGCCGAGTAGTCGGTGACCGACACGTCGTCGTGGCCGAGGGCGACGTCCTGGACGTCCAAGAGCCAGGAGACGTCGATGTGCAGGATCTCGCGCATCAGGCGGCGGTGGCCCCCTGGTCGCGCCCGGACGCGGGAACCTCGTCCGGGAACGCCTCATCGAACTCCGCACGCAACTTGTCCGCCCACGAGGCGGCACCGGCGACGAACCGTTTGCGCTGCATCTCGCGGACGCCGAGGTCGTGCAGGTACTGCTTGAGGCTCTTGCCCTCAGCCGCAGCAGCCGCGCGCACGCCTTCCATTTCTTCCTCAGTGAAAGGCACGTTCAGTGATGGCATTACCCCATGGTACCTACTTGGTACCTGGGGGGTCGAGCCTGGTGCAGATCTCCGAAGGCGTCTGTTGCCCTTGACGCCGACCCAGGGGAATCCGGCCCAGCGCCGGACTATCGCCGGGCCGGCCCGCGGGAAGACCTGAGCCGAGGGCTTTCGTCCGCGCTCGGCCCGCGGGGAAACCTGAGCCCCTTGCTGGACCGCGACCGCACCGGGTGCGGACAGGGTGGTCACTGCCGTCGAACTTCCCTCGCACCCCTCACCGTGACGAGGCCCTGTGGTCGCACGTCGATGAGGAGAGCGCTGCGGCGGGTGCGACGGCCGACTGCCAGGAGCTAGGTCGCACGGCGGCCGACGGCCCAGCCGGAGGAAGCACGGCGGCACACAGGAAGAGATCGCCGTGCACCGGAGGACTCGCCGCGCCCGTCAGATACACGGGCCTCCAGCGCGTACAGCTGGACGGGCCCTACGCGTCCGCCTGGTCTGCTGAGGCCTGCGCCGCGGCGATCTGCCCGTCCGCCCACTCGCTCCACTCCGCCTGCATCCGCGTGAACCGCTTGCCCCACTCGAGGGTGAGCCGACCGTAGACGGAGAGCGCGTCATCGCCCCAGACCGTCGCCTTGTCCATCGCGGTGAACTGGGCGTTGCGGCTGCGGGCGATCTCGGCGCGGCGGCGCATGAACTCCCGGGCCTCGGCCGGCTCCACGGCACCGAGGAGGAAGACCCGCAGGAGGATGTCGTTACGGCGGTAGCCGTCCGGGTCGACCTCGAGAAGCCAGTGCCGCAACTCCTCGCGGCCGTCGGCGGTGACCTCGTACGTCTTCCTGCCTCGCGGCCCCTCCTCCACGACTCTGATCAGATCCGCGTCGGCCAGACGGGTCAGCTCCGTGTACACCTGGCTCTGCGTCGCGGGCCAGACGTTCGACAAGGTCGACCTGAAGGCGCCGAGGAGGTCGTAGCCGCTGCCCGGCCCGTTGGACAGCAGCCCCAGCAGTGCGTGACGAAGGCTCATGGCCCCCACTCTAAGCCTGATACTCCACTCTTGACATGTCAATGGAGCACCTTCTACATTCGACATGTCAATATAGGACGGTTAAGCGGTTCGGCACAGCGAGACCACTCGCACAGGGGGACACGACCATGCAGTACCTGCGCAGCTTTCTTCCGTGGATAGCCGTCAGCATCCTCATCGGAAGCCTCGACGTTCGCCTCGCGCTCGGCGCGGGCCTCGTCGCCGCCGTCGCCCTGATCGGCTACCAGCGCGCCGTCGGCCGTTCGTGGGACGCGCAGGTCGTGGAGATCAGCGCCGCCCTGTTCTTCGGCGTCGCCACCGCGGTCGCCTGCGCCATGCCCGACTCGGCATTCGTCGAGGATTACGCCTCCGCCGGCTCGTCCCTGTGGCTGGCGACGACGGCATGGGGCTCGCTGGCAGTCGGCCGACCGTTCACTGTCGGCATCGCCCGCACGTCGGTGCCCTCCGAGCACTGGCACACCCCGCTGTTCCTCAGCGTGAACAAGGTCATCACTGCGGTGTGGGCGGCCGCTTTCACTGTCACCGGCGCGGGCTCGGCCCTGCTGCACCATTACCAGCCGGACAGCAGTGGCGCCCGCACGGCCCTGACCATCGTGGGCATCGCCCTGCCCATCCTGTTCACGATTCGCTACCCCGACATCGCCCGCAGCCGCTTCGTCGCCGCCCGGCGGACAGCCGCCACTCCGCAGGACCACGCCCAGTAGGCGCCGCCCCTGGTGAGTGGTCAGGACTTCCCCGCATCGGGGGGCCGGACCGGTGGACCGGCGTCACGCGGCCTGAGTATCACCCATCGATTCGGAGGTCGCTCGACCCGTATCGTCCAGACGACGAACACCGCCGCTCCTGGCCGTGTCCTCGTGATCGGACTTGATCCGTACCGGTTGCCCGGGAGCCGTGGCCACCCGCTACCCTGCGGACGATGTCCTGGTGGTCGACGACATGCTGGTCGCGCATGGCCGCGCGCCGTTCACGGGGCCCGTCGGATCGCGGTCGCCATGGCGGGGCCAAGCCCCACCGTCCGCCCGCCCCAGGACGGAAGGCCCTCGCATGTTCGGACGTTCGGGTCCCATCGGGACTTCTCCGTCTTCTGGGCAGTCCAGGCGCTGTCCGAGGTCGGCAACGCCCTCTCCCCGGTGGCGCTCCCGCTGCTGGTGCTGCACACCACCGGGTCGGCGGCGCAGATGGGGTTGCTCACGGCCGTCGCCGGCGCCGCCTCGCTGCTCACCGGTCTGGTCGGCGGCGCCTGGGCCGACCGCTTCGACCGTCGGCGCCTGCCGATGCTGTGTGATGCCGCCCGGCTGGTGCTGTACGGCGCGATCCCCATCTGCTGGGCCCTGAGCCCGCAGGTCTGGCTGCTTTACGTGGTCATGGCGCTGGCCGCGGCCTTCGAGTTCCCTGTTCAAGATCACCTACGTCACCGCCGTCGCGAACCTCGTCGGCAAGGAGCAGATCGTCGCGGCGAACGGCCGGCTGGAGGCGACGAACGCGATCGCGTACATCGCCGGCCCGGCCCGTGCGTTCAGGAGTGCTCCGGTGTCGAGGTGGGCCGGCAGCGGACGGCGAGGGCGGCGATGTCGTCGTCGAGCCTTCCGCCGTACCGGAGCAGGTCCTTGTGCAGCTGGTCCAGCAGCGCACGGGGCGGTGACTCGAGCTGATCGCCCATCCAGTCCGGCAGCGAGAAGAATCTGCCGCCTCGGTCACGGGTCTCCGTGACGCCGTCGGTGTAGAGCAACATCTGGTCGCCCGGGGCGAAGGCTGCGGTGTCCACGTGGTAGTGGTCTCCCAGGAGCGCCGCGAGATTGAGGGGCGTGGAATTCCGGGTGGGCTCGAGGACGCGGACCCGGCCGCTCTGCACGAGCACCGGCGGCGGATGCCCACAGTTGAGGACCTTGACGTGCCCGCCGCCGCGGGGGATCTCGGCGAGTACCGCGGTGGCGAAATGCTCCTGCTGGTCTTCGGCCGGGATCGCGGCGCTGTAGCGGGTCATGGCGATCTGCAGACGTTGGATCAAGCCCGTCAAATCGGGCTGGTCGTAGGCGTTCTCCCGGAAACAGTTGGTCGCTGCCGCGGCCGCCCCCACCGCCGACAGGCCCTTGCCGCGTACGTCGCCGATGAGCAGGCGCACCCCGTACGGGGTGTCGGCCGCCTCGTAGAAATCCCCTCCGATGCGGGCTTGTTCCTGGGCCGCCTGGTACAGCGACTCGATCTCGACGTCCTGGATGCAGCGCGGCAGCGGACGCAACAGCACCTGTTGGGCTGCGTCGGCGACGAGCCGGACCTGGAAGAGCGTCTCCTCACGCTGGAGCCGCAGATGGCTCGCATACGCGGCCGCGAGCGTGACCGCGGCGATGGCGGCTGCCGTGTAGGGCGTGCCCAGATCCGAGTGGAAGAAGCTGACGCAGATCATGACCGCCAAGCAGAACGCGCCCAGCACAAGCGTCGGCAGCACGGGCCACAGCGCGGCTGCGAGGGCGGGTGCGGCGGGCAGGAGACGGCTGAAGGCGATCTCTCTGGGGGTGGCGAGGGCGAGGCCGGCGATGATGACGGTGACGAGCACCGGTGACAGAAGTACAGCCCGGCGTTGACCGCCGTAGGGGCGGTGGCGGTGCCGGAGCCGTACTGACGTGATCATATTCCCGATCTTATCCGGACGAATCCGGCTGGCCGCTGTGCGGCACGAGAACGCCCCGCCTGGGGCGGCGTAACAGCCGCTCCGGGCGACGCCATGGGGTCGGGAGACCCCTGCTCGGTCGTGAGCGAGCCGCGTTCGGTCGTCTGGACGAGGGTGGTGCCCTCGGCAGAGCGGTTCGGCTGTCGTCAGCCGCTCCAGTGGCCCGAGGTGAAGGTCACCGCAAGCACCACCGCCAAGGGAGCCACCGCGCCGACGTACGCCTCCCTCACCCACTCGCGCCGCAGGCTCCAGTGGGCCAGTCCGATCCACAGAGGCCACCAGAGCAGCGTGGCGCGGGGGATGGACAGATACCAGTACGACGTCCCCAGGGCCCAGAGACTCAGCGCGATGTACACGGCCTCCGGCCAGCGGCGGTGGAGCAACAGCAGAATGAGCAGCAGGACTCCGACCGCCATGGCGAGCAGCTCCAGCTGGAACTCCCAGGCGTAGCCGGTGGTTTGAACGTGACCGAAGGCGCTCCGCCAGGTGTTGCCGAAGGCTTCGGCGGGGGAGTGGAAGTCGCGGTACCAGCCACGCTCCTCCGCGTGCTTCCAGGCCATCCAGTCATCGGTGTGCGCATGCAGGTAGACGGTGTAGGCCAGGGCGGACACCGAGGGCGCCGCGCACCAGGGCAGGGAGTGCCAGCGGCGGCGACCTCGGCGGTCGTCGTGGGCCAGGAGGAATTCGACCGTGATCGCGGCAGCCAGGAAGAGACCGCTGACGCGGGTGGCGGTGGCGGCGGCGGTGAGGAGGCCGGCGACGGGCCAGTTGCGGTTCCTCGCCGCGAGCCAGGCCGGCAGCGCGAACGCGAGGAAGGTGGACTCCGTGTACCCGGCGGCCAGGAACACGGCGGCGGGTGACGTCAGCAGGAAGCCGGTGGCCCGTCGGCCGGCCAGGACGCCGTCGGGTTGGCCGACTCCGGCGATCCTGGCCAGAGCGACAACCGCGACCGCACCGGTCACCAGGGAGATCAGCAGGCCGGCCACGGTCCAGTCGGAGACGACGGTGTGCACGGTGCGCAGCAGGAGCGGGAAGCCGGGGAAGAAGGCCACACGGTTGTCCGATGCGGGGCGGACTCCTGGGAACGGTTCGAAGTAGCCGTACTGGGCTATGTGTTGGAGGTGCGCCCAGTCCCACTGCTCCCAGCGGGACAGCCATGGGGCGGGTGTCTTGGCGTCGGCTGCCGCAGGAGACAGCCAGGCGGTGCAGTAGGCGACGAGCCAGAGACCGAGCCGTGTGAAGAGGTAGAGCCGTAGGACCCCCAGGTCCGCGGGGGTCAGTCGGCCGGCCGGTCGCCGCCGTCGGGGAGCGCTCTGGGGTTTCCGTAGGCGAGGTGCCGGGTTCGGTTCAGGGGCGTGGTGGGACGCCATCGGGGCCGGCGGCTCGTCGGTGGGCAGGGCCGGCGGCTCGTCGGTGGGCAGGGTCGTGGTCATCGGGCATCCAATCCAGCGTCCGTCGCTTACGGCACGCCGAGTTCGAAAAGGCCGTAGCCCGCGTACGAGCCGGATGCCAGTGCCGCGATGCCGAGCAGCGTGACCAGGTGGGCCGGGCTGAGGCGGCGCAGGGCGAGGGCGAGCGGGAGGAAGAGCGGAAAGAGGGGGAGGAGGTAGCGGGAGACGTTGCCGAATATCTGCTGGCTGCCCAGTACGAGGACGAGGGTGAGGACGGTGTAGACCGTCAGGACGGCCGGGGGACGCAGCCGGATCAGCAAGGGGAGCAGCGCGAGAGCGAGGAGTACGACCCCGACGCCGATCATGTCCGCGAAGGACCAGGCGTAGAGGTAGTCGAAGTGGCCCACAGCGACGGACGTGAAGACGTTCAGGGTGTGCCGGCCGAAGTCCCACTCGTGAGCCCAGGCGCCGGACTGGAGCTTGAAATAACCGCCGTAGTCCCCCATCCGGTGGCCGACCCAGCCCAGGTAGGCGAGCAGGCCGATCGGGGCGACGACGATCGCGGCCGCCGGTCGCAGGACGCCGTCCCGGCGCCGGTGGAGCGCGAGCAGAGCCGCGACGGCGACTGCGGCGATCAGCGCCGCGGCGGTGGGCCGGTTGAGCCCCGCGACGCAGGTGAGGAGGCCGGCGGTGATCCAGCGGCGGCTCAGGACGGCATGGCAGGCCCAGACGGCCAGGGCGACGTAGAGCGAGTCGGAGTAGACCGCCCATTCCACGCCGGAACCGGGCCAGACGGCCCAGAGTCCGGCCGCGACCAGCCCGGCTCGTCTGCCACCGAGCCGGGCGGCCACGGCGTGGACGCCGAGTGCGGCCGCGAAGGAGGCGACGACGGAGACCGACATGCCGGCGCCGTACAGGCCGAGGCCGGTGACCTCGTGGACCAGTCGCATCAGCGCCGGATAGAGCGGGAAGAACGCCGCGGAGTTTCCTTCGACCGTGATCGGGCCGGTGGCTCCGGGGACCGGGACGAGCGCGGGGTGGTATCCGTGTGCGGCGACCTGCTCGTACCACCAGCCGTCCCAGCTGGCCAGTACGTCCCATGGGCGGGCGCCCCCGCCGAAGCGCGGGTTCTTCGCCCGGTAGTCCCCCGCGGAGTCCAGCAGGAACATGAAGACGCAGAAGCCGACGAGCTTCAGCGTGCCGTACACGGCCAGCGCGGGTCCGTGAAGCTCGGCCGTGCGGCGCAGCCGCGGCCACCGGCCGTGGCCGGGATCGGTGGCCGCGGGGGGCGGCGACAGTCTCGCGTTCCAGCTGCCGGCGCCGGTGTCCGTCATGTGGGGGAGGATCTTGTTCATGCGCGGAACACCCACGCTCGGAGGAGCAGGAACCGCAGCAGTGTCACGGCCAGGTCGGCGACCAGCAGCACCAGGAGTTCGGTGCGGTGCGCGGGCGAGGGCGCCGCATGGTGCAGGACGGCGAGCGATGCGCCGCTGAGCGCCAGTCCGATCAGGAAGACGACCAGTCCTCTGCCCTGGTGGCGCACAGCACCCTCCCGGCCGCGGAGCCCGAAGGCGAGTCGTCTGTTCGCGGCCGTGTTGAGCACGGCACACACCAACAGCGCGAGCGCATTGGCGCCCTGGGCTTCAGCGGCCGGGCGCAACGCCGCGTACAGCACGAGGTGTCCCAGGGTGCTGACCGTTCCTACCGCGGCGAAGCGCCCGAGTCGGGTGACCAGACCGCCCGGCGTCTCGGCACCGGCTCGGACCAGCGTGGCCAGGGGGAGTGCGCCGCGCGCCAGCGCTCCGCCGATCCTGGCGATGCCGCGCAGGTCGCCCAGCGCCGTGGCGAGGATGTCGACCCGGCTGTCGGCGTCGTCCACCCAGTCGACCGGCACCTCGTGGATGCGCAGTCCGCAGCGCTCGGCGATCAGCAGCAGTTCGGTGTCGAAGAACCACTCGGAGTCCTGCACCAGCGGCAGCAGCCGCTCGGCCACATCGCGTCGCACCGCCTTGAACCCGCACTGCGCGTCGGAGAAGCCCACGGCGAGGATGGAGCGCAGGAGGGCGTTGTAGCAACGAGAGGTGATCTCCCGTTGGGGGCCGCGCACCACTGTGGACCCGGGGGCCAGGCGGGTGCCGATGGCGAGGTCGGAGTGCCCGGAGATCAGCGGCGCCACGAGCGGCAGCAGCGCTGCCAGTTCCGTGGACAGGTCCACGTCCATGTACGCGAGCACCGGCGCCGGCGAGTGCGACCAGGCGGCGCGCAGCGCCCGGCCCCGGCCCTTGTCGTCCAGTCTCAGCCACTGGGCCTCGGGCAGTTCGGCGGCCAGCCGGGCGGCGATCTGCGGGGTGCTGTCCGTGCTGGCGTTGTCGGCGATGGTGATGCGGAACGGATAGGGGAAGGTCTGGTGCAGGTGAGCGTGGAGACGCCGCACGCTCGGCTCCAGAACTCTCGCCTCGTTGAACACCGGGACGACCACGTCCAGGACGGGGTCCCGGTGGTGTTTCGGCACCGGTGTCCGCCGTGGCAGACGGCTCGGCGCCGCCAGTTCGACCGGAACTTGATTTATCACTGTTCTTCCCTGTTTGTGATCTGGCGTGAGGCATGCCGAAGACGCTCGCGGCGAGGGTGTGTCCGGACGTTATGGCGTGATGAGGGAGGAGGGATCGGCCGAGGCCGTGTCACGGGTGGTGGCCGTAGCCGTGGGCGGGGCCGGGACCGAGGATGTCGGCGGAGGGCTGGTGGCCGTACCTCCGGACGTCGATGGGGAAGCCGGGTCGGACTCCGCGGCCGAGCCTTCCGTCGCGACCGGAGGCGTGGTGGTGGCACTCCGGTCGGCGGTGCTGGGCGCCATGGTGGACGGCGGTGTGCTCGGAGACGCGCCGGGCGTCAGTGCCGGGGCGGGTGGCGAGGGGTTCGTCGCGGGTTGGGGTCGGATCTGGCTGGGTTCGACCCGGGTAGGCCCACCGGGCAACAGCGACAGTCCGACGGCGATTCCGGCGACCGCCAGGACGGAGCCGACGGCCCGCTGCGCGGCCCGTGTGCGACGGCGGGAGCGCACCCCCGCCCGAAGACGCTCCCGTTGCGTCGGATCGAAGGGTGCGGGCTCCTCGGTGCCGCGCATCAACTGCGCCAGCTGTTGCTCGAAGTGATCCATGGGATTCTCCCTCACCGCGCCGGCTCGATGACGTCCGCCAGAAGCTGCCGCAGCTGCGCCACTCCACGCGCGGCATGGGAGCGTGCCGTACCCACCGGGCAGCCGAGCGCCTCCGCCACCTGCCCTTCGGGCAGGTCCTGGTAATAGCGCAGCACCACCGCCGCTCGTTGTTTCGGCGACAACTGGGCCAGAGCAGTCTCGAGTCGGGAGCGCTCCGCAACGTCCGCGGAGACGTCGCGAGCCGCGGCCACCTCGGGCAGCTGCTCCACGGGGCGTTCACCCCACCAGCGCCGCCGGCTGGAGCGCGCCGCCGCTCGTGCCATCACCTTGCGGACGTACGACTCGGGTGCGTCCTCCGCAACTCTCGGCCAGACGAACCAGAGCTTGACCAAGGACTCCTGCAGCAGATCCTCGGCCCGATGCCGATCGCCGCCGACGAGCAGACGGGCGAGATGGACGAGCGCCGACCACCGCGCGGCCACGAACTCGTCGAACTCACCGGCCCGGCCATGCTCCATTCGCACTGTCCCTGCTCCCGCCAGTTGCCTACACCTGGAAAAAGGCACTGGCATGCCTCTCACGCTGCACCTGGGGACGGTGATCTGGATCACAGCGTCTTCCAGGGGTGCGGGCGGCGGGCAGTGGTGCGGTGCGATGATGCGCGCCGGACACCGCGTGCGGAACGCCCGTGCGGAACGCCCGCGCTCACCGTCAGTACGCCCGGCATGACCGTCAAGGGCTTCGAACGGCTCCCCGATCCGCGGCCCGTGCCGCGCTCGGTGCATGTGCCGTCGCTGATTCTGCGCGGCGGGTGCGACTTCGTCAGACCCGAGGTCGCCCAGGAATACCGCCAGACCTTGCCCGGCTCCCGACTGGTCCACGTCCCGGGTGCGGGGGCACGTCATCGCGGCCGGGCGGCCGCGCCGGTACAGCGCGCTCCTCAAGGCCTTCCTGCTGGGCAAGCCCCTCCCGGCGCAGAAGTCCTGATCCGCGAGCCTGCGTAGCCCCGAAGTCGGCCTGCCGGAATCCGGGAACACCCGCGTCAACTCGGTCTTCGGCCCCCATCCGTGCCAGGGGGAAGCCCGTACATCTGAACGGAATACCTGACTCGGCGGATCAGGGCGGGGTTGGGTGCCAGATGCGGTCATTCGTCCTTTGCTCACGGCGGTGAATCATTTTAGCACTCCGGTGAATTGGAGGAAAACCTGCCCGACTCGTAAATCACGAGGTGATATATGTATGACTTGATCAAGGAAAGCTCACCCGTATTGGGGTCACGATCCCCCGTTCTGCCGCACTCCTCAAGGAGACGGAGCGGCGTTAGCGGGGCATGGAGAAAGCGATCGCCCATGGCCTCCCTCAACGCCAAGCCAGGCATAAAGCCAAGACGGAAAATCTTACTGCGGCCCCTGTTTGGCCGACTGGTGCGACATACTCGGTGCTTGCGGACCGGGGCACTTCGATGGAAAGCGGTACATGGAGCGGACAATGGATTACCGAGCCGCTGCTGCGCGATTTCCTCGAATTGCTGGAGGCGATGCAGGAGGAACTGAACTCTCGGTGGGACGGCCAGGGGCGCTTCGGTCGCCACGAGAACGGTGCCTGAAAGTGGCGATGTCATGAATCGTGACTATGGGGATCCTTCGTTCGTGCAGCGTGAGTACTATTCCGACGGGCATGTTTACGGGACGGGAGCAGACTGGAACGGGAGGCATGACGGCAGCGTCCACGCCGGAGTCCCCCTGACTGCGCCGGACGCAGGCTGGGACCCTGTCGAGGAACTTGCCTATCTGCTGCAGGAAGCGATTCCGGCGGAGCAGCCGGTCAGAGTGCCGCCTCCTCGCAGCGAGCCCCCGTCCGGCATCGACTTCACCGACCCGCTGACGGGCCTGGCTCAGCCACCGCCCACCCGACACCCCTCTGCCGGGCATCGCAAGGCGCACGTCCGGGAACCCCGGCTCAAGTGGTCGCAGACCGGCAGCTTCGCCCTCATCGCCCTTGTCACGGTCATCGTGGCGATGGTCAGCGTCTTCGGGGGCATGGTGGCTTACAAGCCGCTACAGAACATCACGGCAGGAACGGGTGTCGGCCTCGCCCGGTCATGGCCTCTGCTCGTGTACGGCCCATGGATGGCGGCCTCTTTCTCCATCCTGCGCGCCGCCCTGCATCAACGCCGAGCCGTACACTCATGGTTCATCGTTCTCTTTTTTTCCTCAGTCGCGGTCATGCTGTGCGTGGCGCAAGCAGACAAGACCTTCACCGGAATCGCCGGAGCTGCCCTGCCCGCCCTCGCATCCCTCGCATGCTTCCAGCAACTCGTCCGGCAAATCACACTGACCTTGCCGCCGCGACAGGCCACGCGCCGCCATCGGCTCTAGCTAGAGGCCTCCCTACCTGCGAGGCCTGGGTCTGATCCGGTCATCCTCGCCTTGGCCGGATAGCGGCGAGCGTCTCCCCATCAGCGGTCGAGTCGTCGCGGGGCTCCGGAGCGGAGTTGCCACGTTGTGGGTCGAGCGGTCGACCAGCTGGATCACAGGGCCGTGCCGCCGGGACGGCAGCGGGTCGATCGGGTTCGACCGGGCGGCGGGGCGGGCCGCAGGGACCCACGCGGATGAAAGGACCAGCGGATGAAAGGGTCAGGGGAGGGCAGAAGAAGTGGATGGCTGATCTGTCACAGTTGCTGCAGCAGGGCATGCGCCGTCGTCACCTGAACGCGCAGGGCCTTGCTGCGCTGACCGGCATCCGCACTCCCCGCATCCGCGTCTTCGCCGTGGACGGCGCGCACGGTCCTGTTCACCCGACGCAGGAAGAGCTGGCCGAGCTCGCCGCGGCACTGGCACTTCCTCTGTCCGAGATCCTTGCTGCCGCCCGCACCCCCGAGGCGGCGCAGTCGGCCTGACTGTGTTCCGGCACCAGCGTGTCAAACGGGCGTGGGTGCCGTCGGCGACGAAGGGCTGGCCAGTCCGACCATGCCGACCATGCCGACCTGGACCGTGTCCTCCATCTCCTCCGCCCCGCGGCCGCGGTATCGGCCGGCGGCACAGCGGACCGAGGCAGCGCCGCCCGGTCGGCATAGCGGATCGAGGCAGCGCCGCCCGGCGTGCGCGTGATGCCAGCCGTGCGCTGCGTGCTGCCGCAGATCGCGGTCAAGGTGCGCTGCAGTGTGCGTGCTGCGGCGTCGCAAGCGGGGATCTCGGCTGGGACGTGGCGGAGAAGTACGCGAGGTCCTGGAAGGCCCGGCGGCCGCCGCGCCAGGTCGAGACCCGGGCATACCAGGTCCCGCTCGCATCGGTCCGCGACCTGGTCTGTCTCCGCCGCGCACGCCTTGTTCAACGCTACGGCGGAGGGCCACGGCACTCTTCAGGAGCGGAAGGTGCGGCGGTACGTGTCGGGTGGAACGCCCACGCTGCGGTGGAAGTGGCGGCGCAGCGTGGTGGCGGTGCCCATACCGGTGGCCTCGGCGATCGCATCCACCGTGGCGTTGGTCGTCTCCAGCAGTTCCTGGGCGTGGCGTATGCGCTGGGTGTGCAGCCACTGCAGCGGCGTGGTGCCGGTGAGGTGCTTGAAGTGCCGGGCGAGGTGCCGTGAGCTCATGCGGGCCTGGCGGGCCAGGTCCTCCACGCTGAGCGGCTGGCCCAGCCGCTCCAACGCCCACGGGAAGAGCTCGCTCAGGGGGTGGTTGCCCGGGGCCGGGAGAGGGGTGGAGATGAACTGGGCCTGGCCGCCGTCGCGGTGGGGCGGGACGACCAGACGTCGGGCGATCTTGTTGGCGTTGGCCGAGCCGTGGTCGAGGCGGACCAGGTGCAGGCACAGGTCCATGGCGGCGGCCTTGCCGGCGGAGGTGAGGACGTCGCCGTTGTCGACGTACAGGACCTCCGGGTCGACGGTGGCCGCTGGGTGGCGTCGGGCCAATTCCCGTGTGTGAGCCCAGTGTGTGGTGGCGCGTCTGCCGTCGAGCAGTCCGGCCGCGCCCAGGACGAAGGCGCCCGTGCACAGTGAGGCCACGCGGGCACCCGCCGCGTGAGCGGCGCGCACCGCCTCGACCAGTTCGGAGGGCGGTTGGCGATCCGTGTCGGCCCAGCCGGGGACGATCACCGTGTCCGCGTGCGCGAGGTGGTCGAGTCCGTGGTCGGGTTCAAGGCGGAAGCGGTTGACGCGCACCGGGCCGTTCCCGCAGAGGGAGAAGTCGTACCAGGGATCCACGACGTGGGTCAGGTCGGCCCCGAAGATCTCGACAGCCACGGACAGCTCGTAGTGGAGCATGCCATCGGTGACGGCCAGCGCGACAGTGTGCATGTCCGAAACTGTACGTGGCATGTCGTTTCCGACGCTCGTGCGGGTGCTGACTCGACGACAGGATGTGGGTGTCAGGCCGCAGCGAATCGACATCGCAGCGGGCGTTCGAGTACAGGGGAGCGGTCTCATGGGGTCAGGTCAGCTGGTGGCGGTGTTCGGCGCGTACGGTCATACGGGGCGGTTCGTGGTCGCAGAGCTGGCCAGGCGTGGGTTCCTCCCGGTGGCATCCGGGCGCAACGCGAAGGCTTTGGAGGAGCTGGCCGACGAGCGCGGGCTGGAGGTCCGGGCGGCGTCGGTCGAGGACCCGGTCTCGCTGGACGGGGCTCTGGCGGGAACGGTCGCGGTCATCAACTGCGCCGGCCCCTTCGCCTCGACCACCGGCCCCGTCATCGAGGCCGCGCTGCGCGCGGGGATCCCTTACCTGGACGTGGCCGCCGAACTCGAGGCGAATCTCGATACCTTCGCCCATTACCGCGAGCGGGCCCAAAACGTGGGGGCGGTGATCGTCCCGGCCATGGCCTTCTTCGGCGGTCTCGGGGACCTGCTGGCCACCGCGGCGATGGGCGACTGGGCCGAAGCCGATGAAGCCCACATCGCCTACGCGCTCAGTAGTTGGCACCCCACCGCCGGCACCCGGCTCTCGGGCGCGGTCTCCCGCGAGCGGCGCGGCGACCAGCGCCTGCGCTACCGCGGCGGACAGTGGGAGCACCGCATCGACCAGGCGCCCACCCTGGAGTGGAGCTTCCCGGATCCGATGGGACCCCGGCAGGTGATCGGGGAGTTCACGATGGCGGACGTCGTCACTGTTCCCCAGCACCTGGCAATCCCCGACGTGACCACCTACATGACCGTCGAGGCGATCCAAGACATCGCCGCCCCGCACACACCGGCCCCGACCGCCGCCGACACGAGCGGGCGCTCGGACCAGACCTTCCTCGTCGACGTCATCGTGCGCTCGGGCGGAGCCGAACGCCGGGCCACGGCCGGCGGCCAGGACATCTACGCCGTCACCGCGCCCCTTGTCGCCGAGGCCCTGGAGCGCCTCCTGACCGGCCGCACCAAGACCGTCGGCGTTGCGTCCGCCGGCGAGATGTTCGACGCCCCGGACTTTCTGCACGCCCTCGCCCCGCACATCTCCCTCGACCTGAACCCGCAGAGGCAGATCGCCTGATCCCGCCCATCCGCTCGGCTGTCGGGCGTCCTTGAGTGAGCCATGACGACACAGGCACGTCGGCACCGCGGTGAACTGCAAGCAGACTCATCAGTGCACCTACCTGTCTCGTGCTGATGTCCGTCACCAGCAAGGCCCCGTCGCGGTGCCCGACGGTGAGCGCGAGCAGCGGGTCAAGGTGGGCGCACCATGCCGCAGGCGTCTCGACTGTGGCGGTGGCGGCTGCTGTGGTCACCTGCCGTGCCCAAGAGCGGATTTCCTCGGGGTCCGCGCGGGGCAGCGGGTGCGCGGGGGGTGCGGTGCGTTGCGGGGCGGGGACTTCCGCCGCGGCGTCATGCGGGTGTGTGACGGCGGCGAGGGCAGCTGCCTGCGTCGTGTGATAGCAGGTGCCGAAGAGGTAGGCCGTGGCCTTGTCGCCGTCGAGGGCGGCCAGGACCTCGGGGCGGTGCACGGGGCTGGGCAGGGCGCCGTCCGGTCGTTGTGCGTGGGCCAGGGCGTTCCATGCCTGGTTCGTCAGCGGACCGGGGCCGCGCCCGCCGTCCACGGCCCTTTCGCACGCAGCAGTTCGGCGAGCAGGGCGAGGAGGGCTTCGGTTGTGTCGGGACCGGAGGCGAGGGTGGGATGATTCTTTCCTGTCCGGTACGCCTGGCGACGCCGCGTCCAATGGATCGCACCGACGAGGAGGACGAAGGATCGATGACGCTGAAGGTGGGCCAACGGGTGCGGCTGGCGGCGGACCTCCGCTTTGCCGGGTCGGTGACTCCAGCCGAGGAGCCCTCGCAGGAGACGGGTGCGTTCGCCGCCTCTGTGGTCCTGGCAGCAGGCCTCGAGGGCACCGTCGAGCGTGTGGACGAGCATCACCGGCAGCCGAGCCACGAGGTCCGTGAGTACCTGCGCCTCAGCTCGCTCCTCGACGACTTCGGCCATCAGATGCCGCCGGAGAGCAGAAGGCAACTGCAGGCGCAGGTGGAGGCTCTGGAAGAGCAGTGGGCCGCCCACCAGCGACGGATGCTCCGCGTCACGGTCCGCGTACGGCTCGACAACGGGTTCGTCCTCGACGAAGCCCCCGAGGAGGCTTTCGGCTCTGCCTGACCAGGCGTCGCGGCGCGCGCCACGCCGGTGACATCGCCCTTCCCGCCCGACGGCCCCGTCGCTTGGACCGGCCGCGACGACCTCGCCGATGTCACCGTCCCCATACTCGCCGACGACGCCTTCCACGAGCAGGCGCTGGCCCACGATGCCCTCTTCTGCGATCAGGCGCTGGCCGACGATGCCCTGGTCGCGATCGCCGACCTGATGCTGAGCATCTGGGGACCCTTGGCCCGTAGTGCTCGGTCAGACGAGTGAACCGGTCAGAGCGGCGTCTGATCTGCGTGTCTGAGGACCAGAGCGGCCGCTCTGCCGCTGTACGGCCTCCTCTCGCCACCTGCCGAGCAAGGAATCCCGGTCCCGGAGGGATCGCCTCGCGGCGGCCCACACAGCTGATCATGGAACCGAGTCCGGTATGGGCAGTCGGATGCGGGGGACCCTTCCGGCATGACCGGCATGCATCACGACGGGCCCGACCGAGACCACCGGCGGCCCGAGGGCGTCAGTGACGAGACAGTCGAAGCACTGGGAGCCCTCTCCAAAGCCCTGGAAACGACCGAACGCGCGCGCGGGCACCTCTACGAGTTCCACCAGTTGACCGGTAGCGCAGATCTGGAACTGGACCGGGCCGCCGATCTCCTGAGGAAAGCCGGCCATCCGGAATGGGCCGACCGTGTCCAGAAGGACATCATCGGACGCAACGTGATTCCGGGACACTGGACGTTCCAGATCATCGAAGAGTACAACCGCACGTATTACGAGCCTTTCAAGAATGCCGAGCGTCAGGCTTTGCAGGAATTGGCGGGCGGACGTGACCACCTCTATGAAGCCGAAATGAAAGAGGATCGACGCACCGCGGGGCATCCCGACCACACCGCGCGATAGGCACGGGAACCGCAGGGGATGCCACTGTCCATGGCTGCGGCAGGGCTCTGGACCCTCCGGGCCGACTCGCCCACCGAGTCGGCCCGGAGCACGCTGGAAGGCATGACCATCGCGCCGATCGTCGTGCACCAGCCCTCCACCTCGGGCGGCAGGAGGGTCACCGTGCACACCAGCGGCCGGGACGAGATCCTCGGCACCGCCTACAGCGACCACGACCTGGTCGTGTTCCTCGAAGGCGCCGGCATCGACGACCCCGAGGCCATCCTGGACGACCCGCGATCGGTGGAGTGGCGCGGCAGCCCCGCCCACGAGTTCAGCACCGCCTGACGTCAGCCGACCGGTCGTCGTCGACACCGCGTGCGGGCATGCACGTCGCCCGACGCGGCGGCAGACGCGGCGGCAGACGTGCATCAGCGCGCCTTCGGGAGGGGCAGTGCCTTGTCCGGGGCTCCCCACCGCACGGTGAGTCACGGATGAAACCGCCACCGGCCTTCGGAGATGACGTCCACCTTGCCGTCCCT
>NZ_JBHVYK010000072.1:0-40305 GCF_042880855.1 Streptomyces sp. NPDC058291 | reverse complement strand
ACCCCCCCGACGCCCCGCCTCCGAGGCGCGCCCGCACCTGGCCCGACTCAGGACGTCGGCCTGACTCAGGACGTCGGCCTGACTCAGGACGTCCGGCGGACCGTGTAGACGGCGCCGCGGTCCGCCGGCTCCTCACCGACGTACTCCTGTCCCCGCATCTCGCACCACGCGGGGATGTCGAGCCGGGCCGCCTCGTCGTCCGACAGCACCCGCACCATGCCGCCGACCGGCACGTCCCCGATGACCTTCGCCAGCTCGATGACGGGAATCGGGCACCGCCTGCCCAGCGCGTCCACGACGAGCACCGCGCCCCCCGCGGGGTCCGCCACCGCCGCCCGCGCCGACGAGGGCGCCCCGAGCTTCTCGCGCACCCCCGCCACCGCCCCCGGCAGCACGGCGAGGAATCTCTCCACATCCTCCTCGGCGGCTCCCCACGGCAGCGAAACCCGCACATTGCCCTCACTCAGCACCCCCATCGCCCTCAGCACATGGCTGGGCGTCAGCGTGCTGCTGGTGCAGGAAGACCCGGACGAGACGGAGAACCCGGCCCGGTCCAACTCGTGCAGCAGCGTCTCCCCGTCGACGTACAGACAGGAGAAGGTGACGATCCCGGGCAGCCGCCGATGCGGGTCCCCCACCACCTCCACGTCCGGGACGGCCTCCGCCACCCGCGCCCGGATCCGTGCCGTCAGGTCCCGCAGCCGCACCGCCTCGGCCGCCGCCTCGGCCCGCACCGCCCGCAGCGAGGCCGCCGCGGCCACGATCGCCGGAAGGTTCTCGAACCCGGCCGCCCGCCCCGACTCCCGCTCGTCCACCGGCCCCTGAGGGGCGAACCGCACCCCCTTGCGCACGGCGAGCAGCCCCACCCCGGGCGGCCCGCCCCACTTGTGGGCGCTGGCGGCCAGCAGGGACCAGGGCCCTTCCACCGCCCCCCACGCCAGCGACTGGGCCGCGTCCACCAGCAGCGGCACCCCCGCCTCCCGGCACGCCTCGGCCACCGCCGCCACCGGCTGTTCGGTGCCCACCTCGTGGTTGGCCGACTGCAGACAGGCCAGCGCGGTGTCGGACCGCAGGGCGTCGACGTACGACGCGACCGCGACCGCGCCGGTCCTGGTCACGGGGGTGCGGGTCACCGTCCCGCCGTCCGCCTCGAACGCCTCGGCCGAATGCAGTACCGAGGAGTGTTCGACGGCTGACACGATCAGGTGACGTCCGACGCGCCGCCGCCCCGCCGCCGCGCCGGCGATCCCGGAGTGCACCGCCCGGGTCCCGGAGGAGGTGAAGGTCAGTTCGTCCGGCCGGCAGCCCACCGCCTCGGCCGTCGCCTCGCGCGCCGCGTCCAGCAGCATGCGCGCCCGGCGCCCCTCCCGGTACAGCCGGGCGGGGTCCGCCCACCCCTCGTCGAGGGAGGCCGACAGGGCCTGGCGGGCGACGGGATGCAGGGGAGCGGCGGATGCGGCGTCGAAGTAGGACACACGGCAACCGTAGAACGTCCGGAGGCGGCGGCGGGGGCCGGGACCGCGGCGGCCGACGGCTCCCGCACGCGGGCGGGACCGGCCGCCGTGGGCCGGCGGTCGCCGGACAAGCCGCATTGACGAGCTATCAGGCGCTTCCAGACGATCGTCCCACCCCTTCGGGGTGACCCGCGGCGCGTATGCCACCCTCCCCGCGACCCCCCGGAGGGCGTCGGCTAGGGTTTGGTCCGCATAAACATCCAAACCCCTGCCCGACGCAGGGCGGCGACCGACCAGCGAGAAGGCAGGCCGCAGCCAACCGCGCGGGCGAGACTCTCGGGAAGGCGCTACGTGAGTCCCAACGGCTCCGACCGCTCGCCGCGGCGCCCGATGCGGCGGAAGCTGCTGCAGGCAATGACCGCGGGCCTGGTCCTGGCGACCGCCACCGGTTGCACATACAAGGACTTCCCCCGCCTTGGCATGCCCACCCCGGTCACAGAAGAGGCTCCGCGGATCCTCTCCCTGTGGCAGGGGTCGTGGGCTGCCGCGCTGGCCACCGGCGTGCTGGTGTGGGGCCTGATCCTGTGGAGTGCTTTCTTCCACCGGCGCAGCCGTACAAAGGTCGAAATCCCTCCGCAGACCCGGTACAACATGCCCATCGAGGCGCTGTACACGGTGGTGCCGATCATCATCGTCTCGGTGCTGTTCTACTTCACCGCCCGCGACGAGTCGAAGCTGCTGAGCCTCGACAAGAAGCCCGACGTCACGGTCAACGTGGTCGGCTTCCAGTGGAGCTGGTGCTTCAACTACATCGAGAAGGTCGACGGTTCCCAGGGGGACGCGACGACCGACAAGAACCTCGGTGCGATCCCGAACCGGTACAAGAAGGACTTCCCGTCCGATGCGGGCGGCGTCTACACCTGCGGCACTCCCGGTGAGCGGAACCCGCAGACCCTGAACCCGGGCCCGACCCTCTGGCTCCCCAAGGGCAAGACGGTCCGCTTCATCCTCACCTCGCGTGACGTCATCCACTCCTTCTGGGTGGTGCCGTTCCTGATGAAGCAGGACGTCATCCCGGGTCACACCAACTCCTTCCAGGTGACTCCCAACAGGGAGGGCACCTTCCTCGGCAAGTGCGCCGAGCTGTGCGGCGTCGACCACTCCCGGATGCTCTTCAACGTGAAGGTCGTCTCTCCGGAGCTCTACCAGAAGCACCTGAAGGACCTCGCCAAGAACGGGCAGACCGGTTACGTTCCGGCCGGCATCGAGCAAACGAGCCCCGAGAAGAACCGGGAGTCGAACGTCCTGTGAGCATCCTCAACGAACCCCAGGGTGCCTCCGCAGCTGAGGACTCGTACGAGAACGAGCTGCCGGTCAGGCGCAAGCAGCCCGGCAACGTCGTGGTGAAGTGGCTGACGACCACCGACCACAAGACCATCGGTACGTTGTACCTGGTCACGTCGTTCGCGTTCTTCTGCATCGGCGGCGTCATGGCGCTCCTCATGCGCGCCGAGCTGGCCCGTCCGGGCCTGCAGATCATGTCGAACGAGCAGTTCAACCAGGCGTTCACGATGCACGGCACGATCATGCTGCTGATGTTCGCGACCCCGCTGTTCGCCGGTTTCACGAACTGGATCATGCCGCTGCAGATCGGCGCGCCCGACGTGGCGTTCCCGCGGCTGAACATGTTCGCCTACTGGCTCTACCTGTTCGGCTCGACCATCGCGGTGGGAGGCTTCCTCACCCCGCAGGGCGCCGCCGACTTCGGCTGGTTCGCCTACAGCCCGCTGTCGGACGCGGTCCGCTCGCCCGGCATCGGCGCCGACCTGTGGATCATGGGCCTGGCCTTCTCCGGCTTCGGCACCATCCTCGGCGCGGTCAACTTCATCACCACGATCATCTGCATGCGCGCTCCCGGCATGACGATGTTCCGCATGCCCATCTTCGTGTGGAACGTGCTGCTGACGGCCGTCCTGGTCCTGCTCGCCTTCCCCGTCCTCGCCGCCGCGCTGTTCGCGCTGGAGGCGGATCGGAAATTCGGGGCACATGTCTTCGACGCCGCGAACGGCGGCGCGTTGCTGTGGCAACACCTCTTCTGGTTCTTCGGCCACCCAGAGGTGTACATCATCGCGCTGCCGTTCTTCGGCATCATCTCCGAGGTCATCCCGGTCTTCTCCCGCAAGCCGATGTTCGGCTACATGGGCCTGATCGGCGCGACCATCGCGATCGCCGGCCTCTCCGTGACGGTGTGGGCGCACCACATGTACGTCACCGGAGGCGTGCTGCTGCCGTTCTTCTCCTTCATGACGTTCCTCATCGCCGTCCCGACCGGCGTGAAGTTCTTCAACTGGATCGGCACCATGTGGAAGGGCTCCCTGTCCTTCGAGACACCGATGCTGTGGGCGACGGGCTTCCTCATCACCTTCACCTTCGGCGGTCTGACCGGCGTCATCCTGGCCTCGCCGCCGATGGACTTCCACGTGTCCGACTCGTACTTCGTGGTGGCGCACTTCCACTACGTCGTCTTCGGCACCGTCGTCTTCGCGATGTTCTCCGGCTTCCACTTCTGGTGGCCGAAGATGACCGGCAAGATGCTCGACGAGCGCCTCGGCAAGATCACCTTCTGGACGCTGTTCATCGGCTTCCACGGCACCTTCCTGGTCCAGCACTGGCTGGGCGCCGAGGGCATGCCGCGCCGTTACGCGGACTACCTGGCCGCGGACGGGTTCACCGCCCTGAACACGATCTCGACGATCAGCTCGTTCGTGCTCGGTCTGTCCGTCCTGCCGTTCTTCTACAACGTGTGGAAGACCGCCAAGTACGGCAAGCCGGTCGGCGTCGACGACCCGTGGGGTTACGGCCGCTCCCTGGAGTGGGCCACCTCCTGCCCGCCGCCGCGCCACAACTTCATCACCCTGCCGCGGATCCGCAGTGAATCCCCGGCGTTCGACCTGCACCACCCGGAGATCGCGGCGCTCGAGCAGCTGGAGCACAGCGGCCACGGCGCCGACGCCATCGCGGGCAGCAAGGAGGCCGGCAAGTGAAGATCCAGGGCAAGATGTTCGTCTGGCTGAGCGTCTTCGTCCTCGCCATGGCGGTCGTCTATGGCGTGTGGTCGAAGGAGCCGGCCGGTACCACGGCCCTCTTCCTGGCCTTCGGCCTGTGCATCATGATCGGCTTCTACCTGGGCTTCACCGCCCGGCGGGTCGACGCGGGCGCGCAGGACGACAAGGAGGCGGACGTCGCGGACGACGCCGGCGAGGTGGGCTTCTTCAGCCCGCACAGCTGGCAGCCGCTGTCGCTCGCCATCGGCGGCGCCATGGCCTTCCTCGGTGTCGCGGTCGGCTGGTGGCTGCTCTACTTCTCCGCCCCGCTGATCATGATCGGCCTGTGGGGCTGGGTCTTCGAGTACTACCGCGGTGAGAACCGCACCCAGTAACACGTGTGACGTGCGGCGAGAGCCCGGACACTCCGTCAGGAGAGTCCGGGCTCACGCTTTTGCCGTAGCGGGGGTCCGCCGTCCGTGTCACTCAGCGCGCCGCGGCCGACCCGGCTCCCTAGCGTGAAGCCATGAGCCACGAACCCCGCCCCCGCACCGTCGTCGGCTGCACCCTGCTGGTGATCGCCCTGGGCGCGGTCGCAAGCGCCTGCGGCTCGGACGACGACCCGCTCTCCGCGCGCCCCTACGACGCGACGGACCAGATCTCCTTCAACGCCCCCGACGGCGACGGCGCGAAGGCCGACCCGGACAAGCCGCTGGAAGTCACCGCGGACGACGACCGCATCACGGACGTCACCGCCGTGGACGGCACGGGCCGCTACCTGGCGGGCGAACTCGCCGCCGACGGCAGCCGCTGGCACAGCACCGATCCGCTGGCCGCAGGCGCCCACTACACGGTCCGCGTGAGCACCGAGGACGACGACGGCGCGCCCGGCCGCCGCGTCGTGACCTTCGACACCGGCAAGCCCACCACCCAGAAGCGGCTGGCGGTGGAGTTCGGCCCGGAAGCCGGCGAGTACGGCGTCGGCCAGCCCGTCACCGCCAAGCTGGACCAGCCCGTCAAGGACCCCGCCCAGCGGGCCGTCGTCGAACGCGGGCTCAAGGTCACCTCCTCGCCGGCCGTGCAGGGCGGCTGGCACTGGGTGGACGACAAGGAACTCCACTACCGGCCCAAGGACTACTGGCCCGCCCACGCGACCGTCCGCGTGCGCAGCAACCTGGACGGCATCAAGATCAGCGACCGGCTGTGGGGCGGACCGGCCAAGGAGCTCAAACTGACCATCGGCGACCGGGTCATCGCGGTGACGGACGCCGCCTCGCACTCCATGACGGTCTTCAAGAACAACGAGGAGATCAACCAGATCCCCGTCACCACCGGCAAGCCCGGCTTCGAGACCCGCAACGGCGTCAAGGTCGTCCTGGGCAAGGAGTACTTCGTACGGATGCGCGGGACCACCGTGGGCATCGCGGAGGGCTCCTCGGACTCCTACGACCTGCCCGTCTACTACGCCACCCGCGTCACCTGGAGCGGCGAGTACGTCCACGCGGCCCCCTGGTCCGTCGGCTCCCAGGGCTACGCGAACGTCAGCCACGGCTGCACGGGCATGAGCACGTCCAACGCCGAGTGGTTCTTCGACCACATCCGCCAGGGCGACGTCGTCCAGGTCGTCAACAGCAACGGCGACACGATGGAGACGTTCGGCAACGGCTTCGGCGACTGGAACCTGGACTGGAAGAAGTGGACCACGGGCAGCGCGCTGACCGGCGGGAAGCAGGAGACGAACCAGCAGACGGCGCGACTCAGCCCGGCGGCCGTGTAGAGGCCGTCAGCGGTGGCGGGGCCGCGGTGCCGCCGCGCCCCGCCACCGCTGCCGTCACGCGCTCTGCTGGAGCCTCTTCGTCCGCAGCAGGGTCGCCAGGGCCCCCGCGAACTCCATGGGCTCCACGGGCAGCGTCACGGCCGCGTCGGCCCGGCTCCAGGTGGCCAGCCAGGCGTCCTGGGGCCGTCCGATGAGCAGCAGCACCGGCGGGCACCGGAACACCTCGTCCTTGAGCTGACGGCACAGGCCCATGCCCCCCATGGGTGCGGCCTCCCCGTCGAGGACGACGACGTCGATCCCGCCCCGGTCCAGTTCCCGCTGCACCGCCGCAGGCGTCGCGCACTCCAGGAACTCCACCACAGGGACGTCCGGGGCGGGCCTGCGGCCGGTCGCGAGCCGTACCTGCTCCCGCGTGTTGGAGTCGTCGCTGTAGACCAGCACCGTGGCGGTCGCCTGCATGCTTCCTCCGTGACATCAGTGTCGTACGGACAGAACCGATGCGGCGGATGCTACTCCCTCGCCCACCTCGTCAACACCGCCTGGAACACCACTTCGATGGGCCATCCGGGCACTACACACAGGGTGGACACCCCGAACGGCACCCCCGGGAGTGAGGGCGGGATAAGGGACCGACATAATGTCGGTCGTGGCGACAGCAACGACAGTAGACACCGGGCACGCGCACCCGTCGGTCAATCGACCGAACCTCACCAGCGTCGGAACCATCATCTGGCTGAGTTCCGAGCTGATGTTCTTCGCGGCCCTCTTCGCGATGTACTTCACCCTGCGATCGGTGACGGGTCCTGATCACTGGAAGGAAATGGCCGAGGCCCTGAACCTCCCGTTCTCGGCCACCAACACCACGATCCTGGTGCTCTCCTCCCTCACCTGCCAGCTCGGCGTCTTCGCCGCCGAGCGCGGTGACGTGAAGAAGCTGCGGATGTGGTTCATCGTCACCTTCATCATGGGTGCGATCTTCATCGGCGGTCAGATCTTCGAGTACACGGAACTGGTGAAGAAGGACGGGCTCTCGCTCTCCTCCGACCCGTACGGCTCCGTGTTCTACCTGACCACCGGCTTCCACGGCATGCACGTGACGGGCGGCCTCATCGCCTTCCTGTTCGTCCTCGGGCGCACCTACGCGGCCAAGAGGTTCACCCACGAGCAGGCGACCGCGGCCATCGTCGTGTCCTACTACTGGCACTTCGTCGATGTCGTCTGGATCGGCCTCTTCGCCACGATCTACCTGATCAAGTAGCCGGGGCCCGCTCCCGCACATCCACAAGCATCGACGCAGAAGATCCTGACACCGGGGTAATCCGTGAAAAAGCTCTCCGCACGACGACGCCATCCGCTGGCGGCGCTCGTCGTCCTACTCCTCGCGCTGGCATGCACAGGGGGGCTGTACGCCGCGTTCGCGCCCGCGAGCAAGGCGCAGGCAGACGACAGCGCCCAGTCCCTCACCATCGACGAGGGCAAGAAGCTCTATGCCGTCGGCTGTGCCAGCTGCCACGGCACCGGCGGTCAGGGCACCTCCGACGGTCCGAGCCTGGTCGGCGTGGGCGCCGCGGCCGTCGACTTCCAGGTCGGCACCGGCCGCATGCCGGCGGCGACCTCCCAGGGCCCGCAGGTGGTGAAGAAGAAGAACATCTACACGCAGGCCGAGATCGACCAGCTCGCCGCGTACATCTCCTCCCTCGGCGCCGGCCCGGCCGTCCCCACCAAGGCCGAGTACGGTCCGGAGGGCGCGGACATCGCCAAGGGCGGCGAGCTGTTCCGCACCAACTGCGCGCAGTGCCACAACTTCACCGGCAAGGGCGGCGCCCTCACCAAGGGCAAGTTCGCCCCCACCCTGGAGGACGTGGACCCGAAGCACCTCTACGAGGCCATGCAGACCGGCCCGCAGAACATGCCCTCCTTCCCCGACACCACCCTGTCGGAACAGAACAAGAAGGACATCATCGCGTACCTGCACGCGGTCAACAGCGGCGAGACGGACAACCCGGGCGGTCTCGAGCTGGGCGGCCTCGGGCCGGTCAGTGAGGGCCTGTTCGCCTGGATCTTCGGTCTCGGCGCCTTGATCGCGGTCGCCGTCTGGGTCGCCGCTCGGACCGCAAAGGCCAAGAAGTCATGAGTAGCCAAGACATTCCCGAAGAGAACCTGCCCGTTGAGCAGGACCACGCACACGGCGCGGTAGACGTCGCGGACGAGAAGAACCCGTTCGCGGACCCCGGCCTGCCGCCCCACGAGCACCGCGTCCAGGACATCGACGAGCGGGCCGCCAAGCGGTCCGAGCGGGTGGTCGCCTTCCTGTTCACGCTGTCGATGCTGGCCACGGTCGGCTTCATCGCCTCGTACGTGGCGATCCCCGCCGACAAGTCGATCTTCGTGTTCCCGATCGGCCACCTCAGCGCGCTGAACTTCGCGCTGGGTCTGACGCTGGGCACGGCGCTGTTCACCATCGGCGCCGGCGCGGTCCACTGGGCCCGCACCCTGATGTCGGACGTCGAGGTCGCCGACGAGCGGCACCCGATCGCCGCGAGCCCCGAGGTCCGTGCGAAGGTCCACGCGGACTTCAGGCAGGGCGCCAAGGAGTCCGCGCTCGGCCGCCGCAAGCTGATCCGCAACACGCTGTTCGGCGCGGTCGCCCTGGTGCCGCTCTCCGGCGTCGTGCTCCTGCGCGACCTGGGCCCGCTGCCCGAGGAGAAGCTGCGGCACACCCTGTGGGCCAAGGGCAAGCTGCTCGTCAACATGAACACGAACGAGCCGCTGCGTCCCTCGGACGTGGCCGTCGGCTCGCTCACCTTCGCCAAGCCCGACGGCCTGGAGGAGCACGACGAGGAGTTCCAGAACGAGATCGCCAAGGCGGCCCTGATGATCGTCCGGCTCCAGCCGGAGAACATCAAGGACAAGCGCGAGCTCGAGTGGTCGCACGAGGGCATCGTCGCGTACTCGAAGATCTGCACCCACGTCGGTTGCCCGATCTCCCTGTACGAGCAGCAGACGCACCACGTGCTGTGCCCCTGCCACCAGTCCACCTTCGACCTCTCCGACGGTGCCCGAGTGATCTTCGGCCCCGCCGGTCACGCCCTGCCGCAGCTGCGCATCGGCGTGAACGACGAGGGCTACCTCCAGGCGCTCGGCGACTTCGAAGAGCCGGTCGGTCCTGCATTCTGGGAGCGCGGATGAGCACCAACGAGAACACCGAGTCCCGCGCACGCGGGAAGGCGCCGGCCGGCGAGAAGATCGCCGACTGGGCCGACGGCCGACTGGGGATCTACTCCCTCGCCAAGGCCAACATGCGCAAGATCTTCCCCGACCACTGGTCGTTCATGCTGGGCGAAGTGTGCATGTACAGCTTCATCATCATCATCCTGACGGGTGTGTATCTGACGCTGTTCTTCCACCCGTCGATGAACGAGGTGGAGTACCACGGCAGCTACGTCCCGCTCCAGGGACAGCTGATGTCCGAGGCGTTCAGCTCGACCCTGCACATCTCCTTCGACGTGCGCGGCGGTCTGCTCATCCGGCAGATCCACCACTGGGCGGCGCTGATCTTCCTCGCCGGCATGTTCGTGCACATGATGCGCGTGTTCTTCACGGGTGCGTTCCGCAAGCCCCGTGAGGTCAACTGGCTGTTCGGCTTCCTGCTGTTCGTCCTGGGCATGTTCACCGGCTTCACCGGCTACTCGCTCCCGGACGACCTGCTCTCCGGCACGGGTGTGCGCTTCACCCAGGGCGCGATCCTGTCCATGCCGATCGTCGGCACGTACATCTCGATGTTCCTGTTCGGCGGCGAGTTCCCCGGCCACGACTTCGTGGCGCGGTTCTACTCGATCCACATCCTGCTGCTGCCGGGCATCATGCTGGGCCTGATGGTGGGCCACCTGATCCTGGTCTTCTACCACAAGCACACGCAGTTCGCGGGCCCCGGCAAGAGCAACAAGAACGTCGTGGGCATGCCGTTGCTGCCGGTGTACATGGCCAAGGCCGGAGGCTTCTTCTTCCTGGTCTTCGGCGTGATCGCGGCCATCGCGGCCGTGGCGCAGATCAACCCGATCTGGGCCATGGGCCCCTACCGTCCGGACCAGGTGTCGACCGGCGCCCAGCCCGACTGGTACATGGGCTTCGCCGAGGGCCTGATCCGCTTCATGCCGGGCTGGGAGATCAACTTCTGGGGCCACACGCTGGTCCTGGGCGTGTTCATCCCGCTGGTGCTGTTCGGTGTCCTGCTCGCCCTGCTGGCGCTCTACCCCTTCATCGAGGCGTGGATCACCGGCGACAAGCGCGAGCACCACATCCTGGACCGCCCGCGCAACGCGCCGACCCGTACGGCGCTCGGCGTCGCCTGGGTGACGATGTACATGATCATGCTGGTGGGCGGTGGCAACGACCTGTGGGCCACCCACTTCCACCTGTCGATCAACGCGATCACCTGGTTCGTCCGGATCTTCTTCTTCGTCGGACCGGCCCTCGCGTACATCGTCACCAAGCGGATCTGCCTCGGCCTGCAGCGTCGCGACAAGGACAAGGTGCTGCACGGTCGCGAGACCGGCACCATCAAGCGCCTGCCGCACGGTGAGTTCATCGAGATCCACGAGCCGCTCAGCCAGGAGCAGCTGCACACTCTCACCGCACACGAGCAGTACGAGCCGGCCGCGATCGGCGCCACCGTCGACGACAACGGCGTCGAGCGCAAGGTCACGGGCAAGGAGAAGCTCCGCGCCAAGATCAGCGAAGCGTACTTCGGCGAGGACCAGCAGATCCCGAAGCCCACTGTCGAGGAGTACAAGGAGATCACGAGCGGCCACGGCCACCACTGATCGCTGAGGCGTCGCCACGCCACGGTAAAGGGCCCCGTCCGGTCTTCGGACGGGGCCCTTCGCCGTGTCCGCCGCTGGATAGGGTGGGGTTCACCTTGTTCCACGACGCGCGGGCCACGACACACGGCTCGCGCCACGCGACACGACACATGACCCACGACACACAGGAGCGGCTATGAGCGCTGTGACCCCCGCTGGAGGCGACACCGCGGCGGGCCGTTCCTGGCCCGAGGTGCTGAACGGCCTGCTGTACGGCCGTGATCAGGACGCGGACGCCACGTTCTGGGCGCTGGACCGCATCATGCGCGGAGAGGCGACCGACGCGCAGATCGCCGGGTTCGTGGTGGCGCTGCGGGCCAAGGGCGAGACCGTCGCGGAGATCAACGGGCTGGTCCGGGCGATGTACGAGCACGCCAACCTGATCGAGGTGCCCGGGCCCACCGTCGACATCGTGGGCACGGGCGGCGACGGCGCGAAGACGGTCAACATCTCCACGATGTCGGCGATCGTCGTCGCCGGCGCGGGCGCCACGGTCGTCAAGCACGGCAACCGGGCCGCGTCCTCCGCGTCCGGCGCCTCGGACGTCCTGGAGAAGCTCGGCGTCAACCTGGAGCTGACCCCCAAGCGGGTGGCGGAGGTCGCGCGGGAGGCCGGGATCACCTTCTGCTTCGCCGTGAAGTTCCACCCGGCGCTGCGTCATGTCGGCGCGGCGCGCGGGCAGTTGGGCATCCGCACGGTGTTCAACGTGCTCGGTCCGCTGACCAACCCCGCCAGGGTGGCGGCCCAGGCGGTCGGGGTCGCCGATCTCCGCATGGCGCCGGTCGTCGCGGGCGTCTTCGCCGAGCGCGGCAACTCGTCCCTGGTCTTCCGCGGCGACGACGGCCTCGACGAGCTGACCACGACGGCCACCTCGCGCGTGTGGGTGGTGCGCGACGGCAAGGTCGCCGAGGAGAGCTTCGACCCGCGCGACGTCGGCCTCGACCTCGTCCCCGTGGAGGCGCTGCGCGGCGGCGACCCGTCCTACAACGCTCAGGTCGCCCGCCGCCTGCTGGAGGGCGAGACGGGCCCGGTGCGCGACGCGGTCCTGCTGAACTCGGCGGCGGCCCTGGTGGCGCTCGAACCGGGCGCCGGGCCGCTCGCCGGGCAGATCCGGGCCGGCATGGACCGGGCGGCCGAGTCGATCGACTCCGGCGCGGCCAAGCGGGCGCTGGCGAGGTGGGTCGCGGCCAGCAACGCGTGACGCTCCACGAGCGGTCGTCCCGCGATCCGGACACGGGTTGCGGGACGACGATCACCTGACGTACGTTCCTGTATCAGGTCATGAGTGACAGTCATGAGGCCCCGGCCGACTGTCCGGCAACCCTCCGTCCGTGGCGGGGTGCCCCGGGTGAAGACCAGGCGGTGGACAGCAAGGTCCACGGCAAGCGCGGACCCCTCGCGAAACCAGGGGTCCTGGGTCGTTCGAGGGAGTCTCTCGTGAGCAAGCGAATGCGCTAGGGCGTCGAGCCCCGCCTCCGCATCCCCTTTCACCGTCCTCCGTGCCGGAGCCATGTCGCCCGCACGGTGGTTCCGTCGTGCCTCTCACGGGAGTTCGCCATGTCTGTCTCCACCGTTGCCGCCAGCCGTACCCTTTGTGCCCCGTTGCCCGTTCTGGGGCGGGATGTCACCGTCCCGCTCGTGACGGGCGGCGAGGTGGCCTACGCGGCCCTCGACTACGCGGCCAGCGCCCCCGCCCTGCAGCGCGTCTGGGACGACGTCGCGGCCTACGCCCCGTACTACGGCAGCGTGCACCGAGGCGCCGGCTATCTCTCCCAGCTGTCCACCGACCTCTTCGAGAACGCCCGCCGCACGGTGACGGAGTTCCTGGACTGCCGCCCGGACGACCAGTTGATCTTCACCCGTTCGACGACCGACTCCCTCAACCTGCTCGCCGCCGCGCTCCCCGCCGACTGCCAGGTCTTCGTCTTCGAGACCGAGCACCACGCCTCGCTGCTGCCCTGGCAGGACGCCCGGGTCAGCTACCTCGACGCCCCGCGCACCCCGCGCCAGGCCGTCGAGACGCTGGAGCGCGCCCTCGCCGAGCGCGACCCGCACGGTCCGGCCCTGGTCTGCGTGACCGGCGCCTCGAACGTCACCGGCGAGCTGTGGCCGGTGCGCGAGCTGGCGGCGGCCGCGCACGCCCACGGCGCGCGGATCGTGCTGGACGCGGCCCAGCTGGCCCCCCACCACCCGGTGTCGGTCCGCGACCTCGACGTCGACTGGATCGCCTTCTCCGGCCACAAGCTGTACGCGCCCTTCGGCTCCGGCGTCCTGGCCGGCCGCGCCGACTGGCTGGTCGCGGCCGACCCCTACCTCGCGGGCGGCGGCGCCAGCCGCAAGGTCACGCGGCGCGAGGACGGGGGAGTGGACGTGGAGTGGCACGAGAGCGCCGCCCGCCACGAGGCCGGCTCCCCGAACGTGATCGGCGCCTACTCCATCGCCTCGGCCTGCAAGGCGCTGACCGAGGCCGGCTTCGACACCCTGGTGGCCCGTGAGCGGTACCTGATCGAGAAGGTGAAGTCCGGTCTCGCCGAGATCCCCGAGGTCCGCGTCCTCTCCCTGTTCGGCGACGACGCGCCCCGGGTCGGCGTGATCTCCTTCGTCGTCGAGGGCTGGAACAGCTCCCACTTCGCCGCCGCCCTCTCCGCCGAGTACGGCATCGGCGTCCGCGACGGCCTCTTCTGCGCCCACCCCCTGGTCCGCACCCTGCTGGGCAGCGACCCCCAGACCCAGGGCGAGTGCGGCGCGCCCGACGCGGCCCCGGGGGAGAAGTCCCTCAACGCGATCCGCGTGAGCTTCGGCGCGGGGACACCGGACGAGCACGTCGACCGCTTCGTGACGGCCGTCCGCGAACTGGTGACCCAGGGTGCGAAGTGGCGGTACCGCACGGAGGACGGCCGCTGCGTCCCCGCGGTGGGCTGACCGGGCCCCTACGAGTCCAGGCCGATGGCGAACGCCGCTTCCAGGTCGTGCTGGGAGTACGTGCGGAACGCCACGTGGGTGTCGGTCCCCTCGACCCCCGGGATCTTGCTGATGCTGCCCGGGATGACCTCGGCGAGGTCCTCGTGCTGCTTCACCCGGACCATCGCGATGAGGTCGTAGGTCCCCGTGACGGAGAAGACCTCGCTGACGCTGTCCAGCGAGGCGATCCGCTCGGCGATCTCGGGGATCCGGTCCACGCTGGTCTTGATGAGGACGATCGCGGTGATCACGGCTGGTTCTCTCCCTCGGGGGCCGGGGCTGGGGCGGCCTTCACTCTAGTCGCCCGCCCGTCTCCCCCAGCCGCCCCGGCGGGGCCCCTCGGACCCCTCCTCTCGCCGAAGCGCGCCCACGCGTAGAGGAGGCCCAGACCGAACCCCACCAGGTGCGCCAGATACGCCACCCCCGGCCCCTGGGACGCCCGGCCCGCCGCCACCCACTGCAGTGCCGCCCAGAAGGGCAGCACGACCCACGCCGGGAAGCGCAGCGGCAGGAAGAACAGGAAGGGCAGGAGGCTGGTCACCCGCGCGCGGGGAAACAGGTAGAGGAACGCGCCGAGCACGGCGGAGATCGCGCCCGAGGCGCCGACCAGGGACTGGGACGACTGGGCGTTGGCGGCCGCGTAGCCGAGCAGGGCCAGGTAGCCGCAGCCCGTGTAGAAGAGCGTGAACTCCACGCGGCCCATCCGACGCTCGGTCATCGCCCCGAAGACGTGGAGGAAGAGCATGTTGCCCAGCAGGTGTACCCAGCTGCCGTGGACGAAGAGGGCGGTGGCCGGGCTCAGGGCCGCCCCTGGAGCGCCCTCGAAGAGCTCGGCCGGCACCACGCCCCAGCGCCGGAAGTAGGCGCGCTGCGCGGCCGCCAGCCCGTCGCCGGCGCCGTACGCCGGATTCAGGCCCGAGGCGGGGCCGAGTACGAAGATCAGGCAGCACAGGGCGATCAGGCCGTAGGTCACCGGCGCCGAGGAAGTGCGGAGCGCTCGGCCGACGGTCCCGTTCCAGTAGCTGATCATGGCTACAAAGCATGACGTAACGGGACGCACTCGCCTGGACCGCCTCGCCGCCGGAGGGCCCCCGTGGACGGGCGGGCGGCGAGTACCCGCCAGGCCGTAGGGTTACGAGCCACACGCACGGGGGAGCCTCCGGCCCGACCCCGGCGCCAAGAAGCGGGACACTAGAAGGAAGCGGAAAGCAACGATGACGGTTCCCCTGCCGACCGCCACGACGCGGTGGCGCTGCACGCTCTGCGGCAACCTCACGCGATTCGACGTGACGCGCTCGTCGAAGGTCGTCGAGTACGTGCACCTCGACCTCGCCGGCGAGCCGAAGGTCGAGGAGCGCGACGTGGTCAGTGAGACCATCGAGTCGGTGCGGTGTCGCTGGTGCAACGCCGTGGACCAGGTGGAACTCGTGGATCGGCCGGACGCCGGTTCCTGACGGTGAGGGTCCTCCCGCTCGAGCGACGTCGAGAGCGGGGGAGGCCCCGCACGGATAGTGGGGTGTGACGGATGGCGGAGAGCGCAGGCGGGGGGCCGGACGACGGCGCCGCCGAGATGCTCGACCGTCCGCTGCCGGACGGCGTGCGGCGCAGGGTCGTCACGATCGTCTCCGACGGCTTCGGCGGGCTGACCGTCGGCGAACTGCCCGTCCAGTTGCGCCAGTACGCCCGGTTCGCCCCCAACCGGCGGGCCAAGTTCGCCGGGAACGCCATGGCGGCCGCGCTGGAGACGGATCCCCTCTTCAGGCAACGCATCGCCGAGAAGTTCAGAGAGGTACAGCCGGAACTCTCCGGCGCTCTCGACTCCGGTTCGCCGACCCCGGCCGCGGACCCGCTCGACGTGGCGGCCGCGGCCTACGTACTGCGGCCCGCCGGCTGGGTGAAGCTGGTCACCACCGCGGGCGAGGAGGCCCAGCGGGCGGACGCGGAGCGCGCCGGCGAGGAGAGCCGGGCGGAGCTGGAACGGCTGCGCGAGGAGCTCGACCGGGCCCGCGAGCAGACCCGGACGGACACCGAGCGGCTGCGCGCCGAGCTGGACGCGGCGAAGAAGGAGGCCGAATCGCTGCACCGCAAGTTGCGATCGGCCCTCAGCGACGTCAAGCGGGGCGAGGCCGCGCTGCGCAAGGCGCAGAGCGAGATGGAGACCGTGCGCGCCGAGGGGCACGCCCAGGTGTCCGCCGCCGAGAGCGAGACCCGGCGGCTGAAGGCGCGGCTGGCCGAGGCGGAGGCCGCCCTGGAGGCCACCCGGCGGGCGGCGCGCGAGGGCCGCAGCGTGGAGGACATGCGGGTGCGGCTGCTGCTGGACACCGTGCTCGACGCGGCCCAGGGGCTGCGGCGGGAACTGGCGCTGCCGCCCCTGTCGGTGCGCCCGGCGGAGACCGTCGACGCGGTCGAGCCGGGCCGGATGACCCCGAAGGACATCGCCGCCCGGGCCCTGTCGGAGCACGATCCGGCCATTCTCGACCAGTTGCTCGCGCTGCCGCAGGCGCACCTCGTCGTCGACGGCTACAACGTCACCAAGACCGGCTATCCGCAGATGCCGTTGGAGAAGCAGCGGCTGCGGCTGCTGGGCCAGCTCTCGCAGCTCGCCGCGCAGACCGGAGCCGAGGTCACCTGCGTCTTCGACGGGGCCGAACTGGCTGCTCCGGTGCTGCTCGCGCCGCCGCGCGGGGTGCGGGTGCTGTTCTCCAAGCCGGGCGTCACGGCTGACGAGCTGATCCGTCAGCTGGTGCGGGCCGAGCCGGCGGGCCGGCCGGTCATCGTCGCCTCGACCGACCGCGAGGTGGCCGACGGGATCGCCAAGGCGGGCGCCCGGCCGGTGGCTTCCGCGGTACTTTTGAAGCGCCTGTCCTGAAGATCGGCGTTCGCAGGTTTAACGACCGAATTGACGGTATCGTAGCGCAACGTAGTGTCAATCGCGGCTCACTGATGGTGAGTTGAGTGAGAAAAGTGTGTTGCGTGAGGGGTTTTTTTCTTCTGGGGATTTGAACTGATCACGGCGAGGTCACTAAGGTCAGGCCTCGAACCTCCACACGGGTGATCACTCAAAAGAAGGAGCCCGTCTCCGTGGCGTCCCACCGTCGACCCAAGCAGCCGAGTCGCGCGCGCGTGACCGTGCTGACCACCGCAGCCGCCGCTGCCGTCGTGCTGAGCTCCCAGGCCGCCAACGCGGCGCCCAGCCAGAAGCTCACCAAGGACGAGGTCAAGAGCAAGGTCGACAAGCTCTACGAGGAAGCCGAGAAGGCCACCGAGACGTACAACGGGGCCCAGGAGAAGCAGGAGAAGCTCCAGAAGGAGATCTCCACCATCCAGGACAACGTGGCCCGGGGGCAGGCGGACCTCAACGAGCTGCGCGACTCCATGGGTCTGGCGGCCGCCGCCCAGTACCGCACCGGCTCCATAGACTCCTCGCTGCAGCTCCTCCTCTCCTCGAACCCGGACGACTTCCTGGACAAGGCGTCGGCCGCCGACCAGCTGAGCTCTCAGCAGGTCGAGGCGCTCAGGAAGATCCAGGAGAAGCAGCGCCAGCTCGCCCAGCAGCGCACCGAGGCCTCCGGCAAGCTCAAGGACCTCGCCACCACCCGTGCCGAACTGGGCAGGAACAAGAAGGAAGTCCAGGCCAAGCTCGCCGAGGCGCGCAAGCTCCTCAACACGCTGACGGCCAAGGAGAAGGCCGCTCTCGCCGCCGCGGACACCCGAGCGAGCCGGGACGCCGGCCAGCGGGTCGACCTCGGTGACGCCCCGACCGGCTCCGGCCGGGCCATGGCCGCCTTCCAGGCCGCGCAGAGCCAGCTCGGCAAGCCCTACCACTACGGCTCCACCGGCACCGCCATGTACGACTGCTCCGGCCTCACCTCCTGGGCCTACGCGCAGGCCGGCGTCGGCATCCCGCGGACCTCCGAGGCGCAGGCCAACTACGGCACGCGCATCTACTCGCAGAGCGACCTCAAGGTCGGCGACCTGGTGTTCTTCTTCAACGACCTGCACCACGTCGGCCTGTACGCGGGCAACGGTCAGATCATCCACGCGCCGCGCACCGGGACCGTCGTGCGCTACGAGTCGATGGGCACGATCGGCGGACCGTTCATGTTCGGCGTCCGGGTCTGATCCACCCCGGGGCCTGGACCTGATCGACCTCGGGATCAGGACGCCACGCCGCCCGAACGGGCGAATCATGACGACGAGGAGTGACCCCACGCCCCGCCGGTGACCTGCGTCAGCGGCGGGGCGTCACTGTGCGTGCCCGCCGAGGTCTTTGGCCGACCCCCCGTCGCGGGGCTACTGTCTGCCGCGTTTCCCTGTCACCGGTGGAAGGAGCGCGGCTTCCCGTGGGGTCCCATCGCCGCCTTGCACAGTCCGGGTTCGACCGGGGCGCCTGCAGCGCCCTGAGCGTGCTGTCCGTCGCGGCCGCCGCCCTCGGCGCCGTGTCCGCCGTACCGGCCACGGCCGCGCCGCACGACGACACCCGCGCCGAGGTGGACCGTCTCTACGAGGAGGCGGAGAAGGCCACCGAGGCCTACAACGAGGCCGACGAACGCGCCGGCGCCCTGCGCAGGCAGGTCGGCGACGCCCAGGACCACATCGCCCGGCAGCAGGAGCGCGTCAACGGCCTGCGCGAGCAGCTCGGTTCGCTGGCCGGCGCCCAGTACCGCTCCGGCGGTCTCGATCCCTCCCTGGCGCTGCTGTTCTCCGACGACCCCGAGGAGTACCTCGCCAAGGCGTCCGTCCTGGACCGGATCACCGCCCACCAGGCCGGTGAACTGAGGGAGCTGCAGGGCGCCCTGCGCGAGCTCGCCCAGGAGCGTTCCGAGGCCGCGCGCAAGCTCGCCGAGCTGGAGAAGAACCGCCGGGCCGTGGTGGACCACAAGCGGTCCGTGGAACAGAAGCTCGCCAGGGCGCGGGAGTTGCTCGACGCCCTGCCGTCGGGGGAACGCGCCGCCTACGACCGGGCCTCCCGCTCCGACCGCGGGGACCTGCCCGGCCCCTCGGGCTCCGTCCCCGCGTCCGGCCGGGCGGCCGCCGCGCTGGCCGCCGTCCGCTCCGCGCTCGGCAGACCGTACGTCTGGGGCGCCAACGGGCCGTCCGGCTTCGACTGTTCGGGCCTCATGCAGTGGTCGTACGCGCAGGCCGGCGTCTCGCTGCCGCGCACCTCGCAGGCCCAGGCGCACGCCGGCCGGCGGGTCCCGCTCTCCCAGGCCCGGCCCGGCGACATCGTGACGTACCGCTCCGACGCCAGCCATGTCGGCATGTACGTCGGCAACGGCCAGGTCATCCACGCCCCCTACCCGGGCGCGCCCGTGCGCTACGACCCGGTCGGGATGATGCCGGTGTCGTCCGTCACCAGGCCCTGACCCCTCGGCCGGTCCGGCGTCGCCGCCGTACGATCGGGTGGATGACGGGTCGAAGGCGGGTGCGCGGATCCCGGGCCGTGGGGTCCTGGCCGGTGGTCGTCACGCTCCTCGCCTCCCTGGTCGCCTGCGGCGGCCGGCCCGCGGCGGACGGGGCGCGGGCCGATGTGCAGCGGGTCCTCGACCGGCGGGCCGCCGCGGTCCTCGACCACGACGCGCGCGCCTACGCGGCCACCGGCAGCGCCGCGGGGTTCGCCGCCCTCCGGTCCGTTCCGCTGGCGGCCTGGTCCTACCGGGTGACGGCACTGCGGCGCGGCGGGGACGCCGCCACCGCGGACGCCGAGCTCAGCTACCGGGTCGAGGGCTACGACCGGGCCCCGGTGGTCGTGCCGCGCACCGTGCGCCTGGCCCGGGACGAGGGCGGGCGATGGTCGGTGACGTCGGAGAAGCCCGCGAAGGATGCCGGGCAGCAGTTGTGGGACCAGGGCACGGTGAACGTCGTGCGGGGCGCGCACAGCCTGGTACTGGGGGTCGGGCAGTCCGGCGACCGGCTGCGGTCCTTCGCGGAGCTGGCCGACGACGCCGTCCCCGCGGTGTCGGCGGCCTGGGGCACCGACTGGGCGGGTCATGTCGTCGTCCTGGTGCCGAAGTCGCTCGCGGGCATGGCGGGGCTGCTGGGCTCGCCCGCCTCCGCCTACCGGGGCATCGCCGCGGTGACGACGGGCGAGACCGGCGGCCGGGCGAAGGCGCCCGCGGACCGGGTCATCGTCAACCCCGACGCGTACGGCATGCTCGGCCGGGTCGGCCGGCAGGTGGTGCTCACCCACGAGACGACGCATGTCGCCACCCGCGCCCACACCGGCGCCGCCACCCCGCTGTGGCTCTCCGAGGGGTACGCCGACTGGGTCGGCTACCGCGGCACCGGCCGAACCCCGGCCGAGGTCGCACCCGAACTGCAGCACTCGGTCATGACCGGGAGCGTCCCGGCGGCGCTGCCGGTCGACGGCGCCTTCGGCTTCTCGGGGGACGCGGGCCGGCTGGCGGAGGCGTACGAGGGCGGCTGGCTGGCCTGTCGGATGATCGCAGCACGGTGGGGCGAGGTGAAGCTCGACGCGTTCTACCGGGCCGTCGGGGAGCACGAGGGGCGGTCGGGGGCGGTGGAGGGCGCGCTGCGGGACGTCCTGGACACCTCCCTCGCACAGTTCACGGCGCACTGGCAGGACTACCTGAGGACTCAGCTCGGCTGAGCGGCGGCCCGCGCGGCGAGCCGGCCGGCCGCGGCCGCCCGGACAGTTCCTCGATCGCCCCGCACAGCCGGGCCCGCTCCGCCCGCACGGCAGGAAGGGCAGCAGACCGGGCGAGAGGATCGCGAGGGCGGCCGCGGGCGGGTACTGCCAGGTGACGTCGGCGGCCGGGAACACGCCCGTGCTCAGCACCTCGGACCAGCCGCGGTAGGTGACGGACACGTCGCCGGTGACGTCGGGGCCGGGGAAGACGCACACCCGGAAGACGAAGAGCGGCGGCGCGAGCCGGGTCACGCCCCAGGTCGTCAGCAGACAGGTCAGGGGCCGCCGCGGGCCGTCGTTCCCATGGCGTCATGATCTCCCCGCGGGCTGTGAAGCGCGGCCGGACGCGGCTGTGGAGAGCGTTTGGATAAGGTCGGTCGCGATGCACAAGACCCTGATCGTGACGAACGACTTCCCGCCCCGGCCGGGCGGCATCCAGGCGTTCCTGCACAACATGGCGCTCCGGCTCGACCCCGACCGGCTCGTCGTCTACGCGTCCACCTGGAAGCGCTCCCGCGAGGGCGTCGAGGCGACCGCCGCCTTCGACGCCGAGCAGCCCTTCACCGTCGTCCGGGACTCCACGACGATGCTGCTGCCGACGCCCGCGGCGACCCGCCGGGCGGCCGGGCTGCTGCGGGAGCACGGATGCACGTCGGTGTGGTTCGGGGCGGCGGCGCCGCTCGGGCTGATGGCTCCGGCGCTGCGCAGGGCGGGCGCCGAGCGGCTGGTGGCCACCACCCACGGGCACGAGGCCGGCTGGGCGCAGCTGCCCGCCGCCCGGCAGCTGCTCGGCCGGATCGGCGAGAGCACGGACACGATCACCTACCTCGGCGAGTACACCCGCGCGCGGATCGCGACCGCGCTGAGCGCCGAGGCCGCGGGCCGGATGGCGCAGTTGCCGCCGGGAGTCGACGAGAAGACCTTCCATCCGGGATCCGGCGGCGACGAGGTGCGGGCGCGGCTCGGGCTGGCCGACCGGCCGGTGGTGGTGTGCGTCTCGCGGCTGGTCCCGCGCAAGGGGCAGGACACGCTGATCCTGGCCATGCCCCGGATCCTGGCCGCCGAGCCGGACGCCGTGCTGCTGATCGTGGGCGGCGGGCCGTACGAGAAGGACCTGCGCAGGCTCGCGCGCGAGAGCGGGGTGGCCGCCTCCGTGCGCTTCACGGGATCGGTGCCGTGGTCGGAGCTGCCCGCCCACTACGGCGCCGGGGACGTCTTCGCGATGCCGTGCCGGACGCGGCGCGGCGGACTCGACGTCGAGGGGCTCGGCATCGTCTATCTGGAGGCGTCGGCGACCGGACTGCCCGTCGTCGCCGGGGACTCCGGCGGGGCGCCCGACGCCGTGCTGGACGGCGAGACGGGGTGGGTCGTGCCGGGCGGTTCGCCGGCGGCCGTGGCCGAGCGGATCGTCGTGCTCCTCGGGGACGCCGAGCTGCGCCGCCGGATGGGGGAGCGGGGCCGGCGGTGGGTCGAGGAGAAGTGGCGCTGGGACCTGCTCGCGGAGAAGCTGAAAACCTTGCTCCAGACTTTTCCCCCGTTGCTCTAGGCGGAGGGAGAAAATCCGCTGATGCTGCGCACATGACAGCAAAACTGATGCAGCGTCAGCTGACGAGACGTCACATTCTTGGTATGGCCGCCCTCCAGACGGCGGCCACTCTCGGCTTCACCCGCGTCGGCCTGCAGTCGGCCCACGCGGCCGAGCCCGACGCGGTCGAATCCGCCCCCGCCGTCGTGGTGGGCTCCGGCTACGGCGCCGCCGTCGCCGCCCTGCGCCTGGGCCAGGCCGGCATCCGCACCCTCGTCCTGGAGATGGGCCGGCTGTGGAACACGGCCGGCGCCGACGGCAAGGTCTTCTGCGACACCGCCGCCCCCGACCAGCGGTCCATGTGGTTCCGCACCCGTACCGAGGCGCCGCTGGCCACCTTCCTGTGGCTGGACCTCGTCAACAAGGACATCGGCCTGTATCCGGGCGTCCTGGACCGCGTGCACTTCGACCACATGTCCGTCTTCGTGGGCCGCGGGGTCGGCGGCGGCTCCCTGGTCAACGGCTCGATGGCGGTCACCCCGCTCCAGTCGTACTTCGCCGAGCAGTTCCCCACCGTCGACACGGCGGAGATGTACGCGACGTACTACCCGCGCGCCCGCGCCATGCTCGGCGTCAACACCGTCGACCCCGCCTGGTTCGAGTCGACCGAGTGGTACCGGTTCACCCGCGTCTCCCGCAAGCACGCGGAGAACACCGGCCTGAGGACCACCTTCGTGCCGAGCGTCTACGACTTCGGCTACATGCAGCGCGAGGCGGCCGGCACCGCCGTCAAGTCGGCCCTCGGCCAGGAGGTCATCTACGGCAACAACCACGGCAAGAAGAGCCTCGACAAGACGTATCTGGCGGCGGCGCTCGGCACCGGCAACGTCACGATCCACACCCTGGAGAAGGTGCGCACGATCAGCCGGGCGAACGACGGGACGTACGTCCTGACCGCCGACCGCATCGACGAGACGGGCCGTGTCGTCGAGACCAAGCAGTACGGCTGCACCTACCTGTTCCTCGGCGGCGGCAGCCTCGGCACCAGCGAACTCCTCGTCCGCGCCCGGGAGACGGGCACGCTGCCCGCGCTGAACGCGAGCGTCGGGGCGGGCTGGGGGACCAACGGCAACGTGATGCTGGGGCGGGCCAACCACCTGTGGGACACGGTCGGCGCCAATCAGTCGACCATGCCGGTCATGGGCATCGACGACTGGGCGAACACCGCCAACCCGGTCTTCGCCGAGATCGCCCCGCTGCCCACCGGGCTGGAGCACTGGGTCAGCCTCTATCTGGCGATCACCAAGAACCCGCAGCGTGCCGCCTTCACGTACGACGCCGCCTCGGGCGGGGTGAAGCTCGGCTGGAGCGCCGCGCAGAGCGCCGTCTCGGTGAGCATGGCGAAGAAGCTCTTCGACCGCATCAACGCGGCGAACGCCACCATCTACCGCTACGACCTCTTCGGCTCCGGCAACAAGGTCTTCGCCGACGACTTCACCTACCACCCGCTCGGCGGCTGCGTGCTGGGGAAGGCGACCGACGACTACGGCCGGGTCAAGGGCTACTCGAGGCTCTACGTCACCGACGGCTCGCTGGTGCCCGGCAACATCGGCGTGAACCCGTTCGTCACCATCACCGCGCTCGCCGAACGCACGATGGCGCGGGTCCTCGCGGAGGACGTCGCGCCATGACGTGCCGTCAGCAGCCCTTCACAGGCCGCTACTTGGCGTAGATCGCCTCGATCTCGCTCGCATAGTCCTTCGCCACCACATGGCGCTTGAGCTTCAGCGACGGCGTGAGGTGGCCCGAGTCCTCCGTGAACTGGGAGGAGAGAATGCGGAACTTCCGCACCGATTCCGCCTTCGAGACCGCGGCGTTGCCGTCGTCGATCGCCGACTGGACGGCTGCCTGAAGGTCGGCGTCCTCGCGCAGCGACGCCGCGGTCGAACCCGCGGGCTTGCCGTGGTCGGAAGCCCAGCGGCCCAGGAACTCCTCGTCGATGGTGACCAGCGCGCCCACGAACGGCCGTCCGTCGCCCACCACCATGCACTCCGCGACCAGGGCGTGCGCGCGGATGCGGTCCTCGATCACGGCCGGGGCGACGTTCTTGCCGCCCGCGGTGACGATGATCTCCTTCTTGCGGCCGGTGATCGCGAGGTAGCCGTCCTCGTCGAGGGTGCCGATGTCACCGGTGTGGAACCAGCCGTCGGCCAGCGCCTCGGCGGTCGCCCCCGGGTTGTTCCAGTACTCCTTGAACAGGTGCTCGCCGTGCAGCAGCACCTCGCCGTCGTCCGCGATCCGTACGACCGAACCGGGCAGCGGCTGACCCACCGTGCCGATCTTCTGCCGGTCCCACGGGTTGAATGCGGTCGCGGCGCAGGACTCCGTCAGGCCGTAGCCCTCCAGGACGGTGAAGCCGATGCCGCGGAAGAAGTGACCCAGACGCTCGCCCAGCGGGGCCCCGCCGGAGATCGCGTACTCGCCCCGGCCGCCGAGCACCGCGCGCAGCTTGCTGTAGACCAGCTTGTCGAACACCTTGTGCTTGATCTTCAGCTTCAGCGGCGGGCCGGCCGGCAGCTCCAGCGCCTTGCTGTACGCGATCGCCGTGTCCGCCGCCTTGTCGAAGATCGCGCCCATGCCGTCCGCCTGCGCCTTGGCGCGCGCCGAGTTGTAGACCTTCTCGAAGACCCGCGGCACGCCCAGGATCAGCGTCGGGCGGAAGGACGCCAGCTCGTCGGTGAGGTTCTTGATGTCCGGGACGGTGCCCAGCTTGATCGGCGCCATCATCGGGGCGATCTGCACCAGCCGGCCGAAGACGTGCGCGAGGGGAAGGAACAGCAGGACGCTGCACTCACCGGTGCGGAACAGCGGCCGCAGCCGCTCCACGACGTTCCCGCACTCGGCGAAGAAGCTGCGGTGGGTGAGCACGCAGCCCTTGGGCCGGCCGGTCGTGCCGGAGGTGTAGACGATGGTCGCCGGGTCGTCCGCCCTGGCCTGCGAGCTGCGCTCCTCGACGACCTGGTCGGAGACGTCCCTGCCGAGCCGCCCCAGCTCCTCGACGCCCCCCGCCTCGATCTGCCAGACGTGCTTGAGCGCCGGCAGCGACTCGCGCACCGTCTCCACGGCCGCCGCGTGCGCGTCCAGCTCGACGACGACGGCGGTCGCGCCCGAGTCCGAGAGGATCCACTGCACCTGCTCCGCAGAGCTGGTCTCGTACACCGGCACCGTGACCGCGCCCGCACACCAGATCGCGAAGTCGAGCAGCGTCCACTCGTACCGGGTGCGCGACATCAGGGCCACCCGGTCGCCGGGCTGGACACCGGAGGCGATGAGGCCCTTGGCGGCCGCGTGCACCTCGGCGAGGAACGCCGTGGCCGTCACGTCCTGCCAGGCGCCGTCCACCTTGCGGGCGATGACGGCGACATCGGGATGCTGCGCGGCGTTTCTGCGGACGATGTCGGTCAGATTTCCGTCCGCAGGGACCTCGTACAAAGCCGGAAGGCTGAACTCGCGCAAGACTGCTGCTCCTCATAGGGCGCCGGCGCCACGACGTTGTGCGATGCGACGGTGCGGTCCATGGCTCGGGCTGTGCTCAGGGATCTCGGTGGACCCCCGTGGATCCGGTGGATCCCGGTGGTTGAAATCCTGAGCACGACTGGACTGCCCGGACGTTACCCGCCGGTATGGCCTCTTCGACAGGGGGGTCCGGCGAGATGTTCGCTGCGTCACACAGATTGGTGTCTTTCGGCCGACCCTAGTCCACCGCTTTACTGACTGGCCAGTAACCGGTATCCCGGCCGACCCTGTTCACGTATGCCTCACAGGCCTACCCTTGATCGACATGGCATCCACACCGTCCGGAAACCGCAGGACACGCATCCACGTGGTCAGTGACGTGCACGGCAACGCGCGCGACCTGGCCCGGGCCGGAGACGGCGCCGACGCGCTGATCTGTCTGGGCGACCTCGTCCTGTTCCTGGACTACGCCGATCACTCCCGCGGGATCTTCCCCGACCTGTTCGGCGAGGAGAACGCCGACCGCATCGTCGAACTGCGCACCGCCCGCCGCTTCGAGGAGGCCCGCGAACTCGGCGCCCGGCTCTGGGGCGGCATAGGCGGCGACCGGGCGGCGGTGATCGAGCAGGCGGTGCGCAAGCAGTACGGCGAGATGTTCCCCGCCTTCCCGACCCCGACGTACGCCACCTACGGCAACGTCGACATGCCGCAGCTGTGGCCGGAGTTCGCCGGACCCGGCACGACCGTCCTCGACGGCGAGCGGGTGGAGATCGGCGGCCGGGTCTTCGGCTTCGTCGGCGGCGGTCTGAAGACCCCCATGCGCACGCCGTACGAGATCAGCGACGAGGAGTACGCGGCGAAGGTCGAGGCCGTCGGCGAGGTCGACGTGCTGTGCACCCACATCCCGCCGGACGTGCCGGAACTCGTCTACGACACCGTGGCCCGCCGCTTCGAACGCGGCAGCCGCGCCCTGCTGGACGCCATCCGCCGCACCCGGCCCCGCTACTCCCTGTTCGGCCACGTCCACCAGCCGCTCGCGCGCCGCATGCGGATCGGCGCGACCGAGTGCGTCAACGTGGGGCACTTCGCCGGCAGCGGCAGGCCCTGGGCCCTGGAGTGGTGAAATCGCCCGACCGACCGCGCGGTAGCCTTCACGCTGCACACACGTACCCTTACGGGCCCGCATCCGGAGGAGCCACGGCGATGGCGGAACACACCAGCTCGAGCATCACGATCGAGGCGGCACCGGCCGACGTCATGGCGGTGATCGCCGACTTCGCCCGCTACCCGGACTGGACCGGAGAGGTGAAGCAGGCGGAGGTCCTCCAGCAGGACGAGCGGGGCCGCGCCGAACAGGTACGCCTGGTCATGGACGCCGGCGCGATCAAGGACGACCAGGTCCTCGGCTACACCTGGTCCGGCGAGCGCGAGGTGTCCTGGACGCTGGTGAAGTCCCAGATGCTGCGCCAGCTCGACGGCTCCTACCTCCTCGAGCCGGCCGGCGCCGGCGCCACCGAGGTCACCTACCGGCTGACCGTCGACGTCAAGATCCCCATGCTGGGCATGATCAAGCGCAAGGCCGAGAAGGTCATCATCGACCGGGCGCTGGCGGGCCTGAAGAAGCGCGTGGAGTCGGGCGAGAAGTAGGGGAGAGGACCGCGGGCGCGGCCCCCGGGCCGGCCCGACCGGTACCGTTCCCCCTCATGCGCACCCTCCTGATCACCGGCCCCGGCGGCAGCGGCCGTACGACAGTCGCGGCCGCCACGGCCCAGCGCGCGGCGGCGGCGGGCGCCCGGACCCTCGTCCTCGGCGCCGATCGCACCGACACCCTCGGCGCGGCGCTCGGGGTGCGCACCGGACCGGCCCCCGTGAGCGTCGCCCCGCGCCTCACCGCCTGGCGTCCCGACGCCGCCGCCGGCTTCCGCGACGACCTCGCCGGATTCCAGGACCGCGCCGCCACCGTCCTCGACCTGCTCGGCGCCTCCCGGCTCGACCCGGAGGAGGTCACCCCGCTCCCCGGCGCCGAGGAGCTGACCCTGCTGCGCGCGCTGCGCGACGCCGCGCTCGCCGAGGCCCACGACCTCCTCGTCGTCGACCTCCCGCCCGCCCCGCAGGCCCTCGCCCTGCTGGCCCTCCCGGAGGAGCTGCGCCGCTATCTGCGCCGCCTGCTCCCGCCGGAACGCCAGGCGGCCCGCGCCCTGCGCCCCCTGCTCGGCCGGCTCGCCGGCGTGCCCATGCCCGCCGAGTGGCTCTACGAGACGACCGCCCGCTGGGACACGGAGCTGGCCGCAGTCGAGGCCGTCCTCGCCGACCGGGGGACCGCCGTGCGCCTCGTCGCCGAGCCCGGACCGGCCGGCGCGGACGCGATCCGCGACGCCCGCCTCGGCCTGGCCCTGCGCGCCCTGCCCGTCGAGTCGCTCGTCGCCAACCGGGTCCTGCCGGAGGACGCCGCCGACGGCGGCCGGCTGGACCGGCTCGTCGCCCAGCAGCGCAAGACGCTGGAGGAGTGGGGAGCGGCGGCCCGTCCCGTCGCCCACCTCGGCCACGACCCCCGCGGCGCCGACGACCTCGCCGCGCTCGCGGCGCCCCCCGTCAACCCGGCGGCCTCCCCGGTCGAGTGGCCCGTCGCCGACCGGCTCGCGCGCGACGGCGTGCTCGTCTGGCGCCTCCCGCTGCCCGGCGCGGTGCGCGACGAACTCGACCTGGTCCGCCGCGGCGACGAACTCGTCGTCACCGCCGGGCCGTTCCGCCGCATCGTCACGCTGCCCTCGGTGCTGCGCCGCTGCACCGTCGACGGCGCGGCGCTGCGCGACGACGAGCTGTGCGTGCGTTTCGCCCCGGATCCCGGCCTGTGGCCGAAGACCCCGTGAACGGCATACCGCCGTTCGGGTAACGTCGTAAGGACGGGCCGTGGTCAGGCCTCGTCAACCAGCAGTCGTCAGGAGTCCGCCATGAGCGAAGAGCGCCCCACGCCCGACGCCGCCGGGGAGCCCTCCGGCGCAGGAACCGCCGACGAGGAACCGCGCGTGAGCGACGCCGACGCCTGGGCCACCGCCGCCGCCGAGGACCTGGCGGCGGAGAAGGCCCGCCGCCGCGCCGAGCACGGCCCGCAGCAGGGATCGGCCGCCGACGAACTGCGCAAGCTCGTCGACGCCGTCAGCGACAAGCTGTCGTCGATCCAGTCCCCGCTGCTCGGAGCCGTCGCCGGACCCGCCGCCCAGCAGGCCGTCCGCCAGGTCGTCCAGCAGGCCAAGGCCGCCGTGGAACCCGTCATCGAGCGCAACCCGGACGTCTTCGACCACCTCGCGGCGGCCGGCAGCGAGCTCCTCGCCGCCTACCGCTCGGCGGTCCAGACCCAGGAGCGGCGCTGGACCGCCGGAGCCGGCGATCCGCGCGACACGGGCCGCGAAGGCGGCGACGACACCGGTCCCGGCCAGCGCATCGACTTGGACTGAAGCTCTCCCGGGGCAGGGCCTCGGGTACGGTTGGCCGTAGCGGGGCTCGACCGAAACTGAGGGATTCATGGGACTCACCATCGGCGTCGACATCGGCGGCACGAAGATCGCGGCCGGCGTGGTCGATGAGGAAGGCAACATCCTGTCGACCCACCAGGTGCCGACCCCGGGCACGCCCGAGGGCATCGTGGACGCCATCGCCGCCGCCGTCGACGGCGCGCGCGTGGGGCACGACATCGTCGGTGTGGGCATCGGCGCCGCCGGTTACGTCAACCGCCAGCGCTCGACGGTCTACTTCGCGCCCAACATCGACTGGCGCCAGGAGCCGCTGAAGGACAAGGTCGAGGCCCGCGTCGGGCTGCCCGTCGTCGTGGAGAACGACGCCAACGCCGCAGCGTGGGGCGAGTACAAGTTCGGCGCGGGCAAGGGCCACCGCAACGTCATCTGCATCACCCTGGGCACCGGCCTCGGCGGCGGCATCATCATCGGCAACAAGCTGCGCCGCGGCCACTTCGGCGTCGCCGCCGAGTTCGGCCACATCCGCATGGTGCCCGACGGCCTGCTGTGCGGCTGCGGCTCGCAGGGCTGCTGGGAGCAGTACGCCTCCGGCCGCGCCCTGGTGCGCTACGCCAAGCAGCGCGCCAACGCCACCCCGGAGAACGCCGAGATCCTGCTCGGTCTCGGCGACGGCAGCCCGGACGGCATCGAGGGCAAGCACATCTCCATGGCCGCCCGCCAGGGCGACCCGGTCGCCGTCGACTCCTACCGGGAGCTCGCCCGCTGGGCCGGCGCCGGCCTCGCCGACCTCGCCTCCCTCTTCGACCCGTCCGCCTTCATCGTCGGCGGCGGGCTCTCCGACGAGGGCGAACTGGTCCTCGACCCGATCCGCAAGTCGTACAAGCGGTGGCTGGTCGGTGGCAACTGGCGTCCGGTGGCCGACGTCATCGCGGCCCAGCTGGGCAACAAGGCGGGCCTGGTCGGCGCGGCGGACCTGGCGAGAGAGCCCGACCCGATCATGTAGTCGTCCTGTCCGTCGTACGACGGACAGGACGTCCGTCGTCCGGCGCCTCCCGGCCGTCGTCCGACGCATCGCGGTAACACGGGGGCTGCTCGCGGCCCCCGTTCGCTTTTCCGGACGTTCGGGACGGCGCGGCGTATCTTGATCGCTATGCCGACGACCTCGCCGCTTCCGAACTCCCGCACCGAGCCCGACGGTTCGGCCGTCATCCGGGTCCTCAGCTACAACGTCCGCTCCCTGCGGGACGACACCGAGGCCCTGGCCCGGGTCATCACCGCCTGCGCCCCCGACCTCGTGCTGCTCCAGGAGGCGCCGATCTTCTTCCGCTGGCGCAAGAAGCTGGCCCGGCTCGCCGCCGCCACCGGCCAGGTGATCCTGACCGGCGGGGGCACGGCCGCCGGGCCTGCGATCCTCTGCTCGCTCCGGGCGACCGTCGAACGCACCGAGGACGTGCTGCTGCCGCTCACCCCGGGGCAGTTCCGGCGCGGCCTCGCCACCGCGGTGGTCCGCTTCGGGGGCGCCCGCGTGGGGGTCGTCAGCTGTCATCTCGGGCTGACGGCGGCCGAGCGCCGTGAACAGGGCGGCATGCTCCTCGACCGGCTGGCCGGCCTGGGCGTCGAGCACGCGATCGCGGGCGGCGACATCAACGAACGACCCGACGGACGCACCTTCGGCCGGCTGGCCACGGCCCTGCGGGACTGCCGGACCGCCGCGCCCTGGGGGAGTGAGCACACCTTCCCCGCGACCGGGCCGAACCGCCGTATCGACGGGATCTTCGTCACCCGGGGCGTGGAGGCGCTGGGCTGCGGGGTGCCCCGCGGGCTGCCCGGGGTCGCCGACGCCGATCTGCGCGCGGCCACGGACCATCTCCCGGTCCTCGCCGCCCTCAGGATCCCCGCCGCCTGACCGGCTCCGGGCCCGCTGCCCCGACCGGCTGCCGGGCCCTGCCGGTCAGACGACCGCTCCCCGTCCCGGATCGCCCTCGTCCTCGTCGTCCGCGCCCATCCGTATCACCAGCGTGGCGAAACCGCCGAGGAAGCCGCCGACGCAGACGGTCGTCAGCCACCACGTCATCTCCCAGCCCAGCAGCACCGCGAGCAGCAGCAGCACCGGCCCGCCGATCACCCCGAGCCAGGCGAACTTGGCCGTGGTGTCGGCGGCGGGCAGCGGCGGCGGCTCCGGCGGGACGAAGTGACCCTCGTCGTCCTCGTCGAAGTCCTCCTCGGCCGGTTCGGGCGCGGTGTGGTCGCGCGGGCCGACGCCGGGCGCGAAGGCCACCGAGCTGCCCAGCGGCTTGGCCGGTTTCTTCTCCTCGCCGGGCTCCTTCACGGGCTCTTCGCCCGCTTTCGTCCCCGGCTGCTCGTCGTCGTCGTTCGCCTCGACCTCGAGGAGCGCCAGGTCCTCGATCGACTTGAACGGCTTGGCGCCCGGCGGGTCCGGCGGCTCCTCGCCGTACCCGGCGACGATCGCCGCCCACGCGGCGGCCTCGTCGAAGGGCACGCTCTGCTCCTCCGGCTCGTGGCCCCGGCGGGCGTCCAGGCCGTCCCGCTCGTCCCGGTTCTCCCGGTCCTCGCGGTCGGCGTCGTGCTCAGCCACCTGCGGCCGTCCCTTCCTTGCCGACACTGGGCGCGATCCGGGCGATGAACGCGTAGCTCTCCTCGAAGATCCGGTCCGCTTCGTGGTCCAACGTTGCCACGTGGTAGCTCTGTTCCAGCAGGATCTCGGTCACGTCCGTCGACGACACCCGGCTGAGCACCCGGGCCGAGTCGGCCGGCGGCACCACGTGGTCGTGCACGCTGCGCAGCAGCAGCAGAGGCTGGGTGACCTGCGGCAGCTCGCCGTCGACCAGTCGCAGGAACGCCCGCAGCGAGTGCGCCGAGTGCAGCGGCACCCGGTCGTACCCGCTCTCCAGGACGCCCTCCTTGGCGATGTCGCTGGCGATCCCCTTCGTCGTGCGGACCAGGTGGCGGGCCACCGGAAGGGCGTGGGCGGACAGGCCGTGGACCTTGTTCGCGGGGTTGACGACGATGACGCCCTCCACACCTTCCCCGTGCCGGGCGGCCAGTCGCAGGGCCAGCGCGCCGCCCATGGACAGACCGGCCACGAACACCCGCGCGCAGCGGCGGCGCAGTGCGCGCAGCTCGCGGTCGACCTCCGCGTACCAGTCCTGCCAGCCGGTGAGCGCCATGTCCTGCCAGCGCGTGCCGTGACCCGGCAGCAGCGGCAGCGAGACGGTCAGGCCCTGCCCGGCGAGGTGCTGCGCCCATGGGCGCAGCGACTGCGGGGAACCGGTGAAGCCGTGACAGAGGAGCACTGCGACCTCCCCGCCCTCATGGCGGTACGGCTGTGCTCCAGGAAGGACCGGCACCATCGGTCTCCTGTCTTCGTCTGTTCTTCGTGGAGGGACGTCTGCTTCACCGTACGCGACCCCACTGACACCGACCAGGGCCGTCGGAGCCTTTGCCGCCGCTCCGGGTTAAGGTCTGTGCGACACCAACAGGAGGCACTCGCTTGTTGTACGGCGCGATGAAGGTCGCTATCGGGGGACCGTTGAAGGTCACCTTCAGGCCCTGGGTGGAGGGCCTCGAGAACATCCCCGACGAGGGCCCCGCGATCCTGGCGAGCAACCACCTGTCCTTCTCGGACTCGTTCTTCCTGCCCGCGGTCCTCGACCGCAAGGTCACCTTCATCGCGAAGGCCGAGTACTTCACCACGCCCGGGGTGAAGGGCCGGCTGACGGCGGCCTTCTTCAAGGGCGTCGGCCAGCTCCCGGTGGACCGCTCCGGCGGCCGCGGCGCGGGCGAGGCCGCGATCAGGAGCGGGATGGACGTCCTGGAGCGCGGTGAGCTGTTCGGCATCTACCCGGAGGGCACGCGCTCGCCCGACGGCCGGCTCTACCGCGGCAAGCCGGGCGGCCTCGCGCGCGTGGCCCTCGCCACCGGCGCGCCCGTGATCCCGGTCGCCATGATCGACACCGAGAAGATCCAGCCGCCCGGGAAGGTCCTCCCGAAGATCATGCGGCCCGGCATCCGCATCGGCAGGCCGCTGGACTTCAGCCGCTACCAGGGCATGGACCACGACCGCTTCGTGCTGCGGGCGCTGACCGACGAGGTCATGTACGAGATCATGAAGCTGTCCGGCCAGGAGTACGTCGACATGTACGCGACCGCGGCCAAGCGGCAGATCGCGGAGGCGGCGAAGGCCGAGAAGGAAGCGGAGAAGGCCGCGAAGGCGGCGCTCGCGCAGGCCGAGAGGGAACAGGCCGAGAAGGAACAGGCGAAGAGGGAACAGGCCGAGAAGGAACGGGCCGAGAAGGACGAAGAGCAGTAGTCGGCAGTCCGGGGGGCGGGCGGGTGGCCAGGCGCGAGAAGGTCCTGAGGATGTCGGTGGAGCTGCCGATGTGGCGGGCGCTCGCCGGCTACCGGGTGCTCACCATGCTGTACGCGGTGGGCTTCTTCGCCACCGCCTACGACGGGTTCGAGCGCCCCTGGGTCGCCGTCGTCTACTACTGCGTCCTGTTCGTGTGGACCGTGGCCACCCTGCCCAAGGTCGCGAACGCGGCGAGTTGCACCAAGCGCTTCCTCGCCGCCGACCTCGTCGTCGCCCTGACCGGCATCATGCTCACCACCGTCGCGGACAGCCACGAACGCATCCAGTCGGGCGGCCCGACGCTGCCGTCGATATGGACGGCGGGCTCGGTGCTGGCGTTCGCCGTCAAGGGCGGCTGGCGCTGGGCGGCGTTCGCCTCGACGGCCGTCGCGGTGACCAACCTGGTCGAGCGCGGCACTCCGGCCCGCGACACCGTGCACAACGTCGTCCTCGTGTGGGTCGCCTCCATCGCCATCGGCTACGTCGTCGAGGTCGCCCGCGCCTCCGAGCGCACCCTCGCCCGCGCCCTGGAGATCGAGGCGGCGACCCGCGAGCGCGAGCGCCTGGCCCGGGACATCCACGACAGCGTGCTGCAGGTGCTCGCCATGGTGCAGCGGCGCGGCGCGGTCATCGGCGGCGAGGCGGCCGAGCTGGGCCGGATGGCCGGCGAGCAGGAGGTCGCGCTGCGCACCCTGGTCTCCGGCGGACTCGTGCCGGTCTCGCGGGTCTCCGAGGACGCGGCCGACGGCGCCGTCGTGTACGCCGTCGACGAACCGGCGCCGGAGCCCTGCGAGCAGGACGGGCCCGTCGACCTGCGCACTCTGCTCGCGCCCTTCGCCGCGGCCCGCGTCAACCTCGCCGAGCCCGGCGCCCCGGTGGTGCTGCCGGCGCCCGCCGCGAGGGAGCTGGCGGCGGCGGTGGGGGCCGCCCTGGACAATGTGCGCAGACACGCCGGCGACGACGCCCGGGCCTGGATCCTCGTCGAGGACGAGCCCGACGCGGTGATCGTCACCGTGCGGGACGACGGACCGGGCATCCCGCAGGGGCGGCTCGCGCAGGCCGAGGGCGAGGGGCGGCTCGGCGTGGCCCAGTCGATCCGCGGCCGGCTGCGCGACCTCGGGGGCGGCGCCGAGGTGATCTCGACGCCGGGGCAGGGCACGGAGGTCGAGCTGACGGTGCCGAGGGAGAAGAACGTGCAGCGGGGAAAGGCAGGACAGCGATGAGCGGGCGACAGGATCCGATCAGGGTCATGGTGGTCGACGACCACCCCATGTGGCGGGACGCGGTGGCGCGGGACCTGGCGGAATCGGGCCTGGACGTGGTCGCCACCGCCGGCGACGGCGAGCAGGCCGTGCGCCGGGCCAAGGCCACCACGCCCGACGTCCTCGTGCTGGACCTCAACCTGCCGGCGAAGCCGGGCGTCCAGGTGTGCAAGGAGGTCGTCGCCGCCAACCCCGCCCTGCGGGTGCTCGTGCTGTCGGCCAGCGGCGAGCACGCCGACGTCCTGGAGGCGGTGAAGTCGGGTGCGACCGGTTATCTGCTGAAGTCGGCTTCCACGGAGGAGCTGTTGGACGCGGTGCGCCGGACGGCCGTCGGCGATCCGGTGTTCACGCCCGGCCTGGCCGGGCTGGTGCTGGGCGAGTACCGCCGCCTGGCCTCCGACCCCGGGCCGGCCGCCGGCGGCGACGAGCCGAACGCGCCCCGGCTGACCGACCGGGAGACCGAGGTGCTGCGCCTGGTCGCCAAGGGCCTGAGCTACAAGCAGATCGCCGAACGCCTCGTCATCTCCCATCGCACCGTCCAGAACCACGTCCAGAACACCCTCGGCAAGCTCCAGTTGCACAACAGGGTCGAACTGGTGCGATACGCCATTGAGAGAGGTCTCGACGACGAGTGAGGGACGAGTCACACTGACCCCTCGTCAGGCAGTAACGGCGAAGGGACTCGTCCATGCGCGTCGGAGTACTGACCGGAGGCGGGGACTGCCCCGGCCTCAACGCCGTCATCAGAGCGATCGTCCGTAAAGGCGTCCAGGAGTACGGCCATGACTTCGTCGGCTTCCGGGACGGCTGGCGCGGCCCCCTGGAGGGACGGTCCGTCCCCCTCGGCATCCCCGCCGTGCGCGGCATCCTGCCTCGCGGCGGCACGATCCTCGGATCCTCGCGGACCAACCCCCTCAAGGAGGAGGACGGCGTCCGCCGCATCAAGGACACCCTCGCCCGGCAGCGGGTGGACGCCCTCGTCACCATCGGCGGCGAGGACACCCTGGGCGTCGCCGCCCGGCTGTCCGACGAGTTCGGGGTGCCCTGCGTCGGCGTCCCGAAGACCATCGACAACGACCTGTCCGCCACCGACTACACCTTCGGCTTCGACACCGCCGTCGGCGTCGCCACCGAGGCCATCGACCGGCTGCACACCACCGCCGAGTCCCACATGCGGGTCCTGGTGGTCGAGGTGATGGGCCGTCACGCGGGCTGGATCGCCCTGCACTCCGGCCTGGCGGGCGGCGCCAACGTCATCCTCATCCCCGAGCAGCGCTTCGACATCGCCCAGGTGTGCGCCTGGGTGGCCTCCCGCTTCCGGTCCTCGTACGCCCCGATCGTGGTCGTCGCCGAGGGCGCGATGCCCCGGGACGGCGACGTGGTGCTCAAGGACGGCTCGCTCGACTCCTTCGGGCATGTACGGCTGTCCGGCGTCGGCGAGTGGCTGGCCAAGGAGATCGAGCGCCGGACCGGGAACGAGGCCCGCACGACCGTCCTCGGCCACGTCCAGCGCGGCGGGACCCCGAGCGCCTTCGACCGCTGGCTCGCCACCCGCTTCGGCCTGCACGCCGTCGACGCCGTCCACGAGGGCGACTTCGGCACGATGGTCGCCCTGCGCGGCACCGACATCGTCCGCGTGCCGATCGCGGAGGCGACGGCCCGGCTCAAGACCGTCGACCCCGCGCTGTACGCGGAGGCGGGGGTGTTCTTCGGCTGAGCCGCTACGAGCGCAGACCCGTCGCGCGCAGGCGGGCGACCGCCTCCCGCACCACGGCCGCGCCGTTCAGCGTCAGCACCGACTCCGGATGGAACTGCACCCCGCCGAACCCGGGCCCCCTAACGGCGTGCACCTCACCGTTCGGGGCCCGGCTCACCTCCACCCCGCGCACCGCGAGCTCCCGCGCGGCCTCGTCGTCGCACCGCGCCGTGAAGCTGTTGTAGAAGCCGACGGTCTCGGCCCGCCCGAACAGGTCGATCACCGTCTGCGCCCCCTGGTACGGCACCTCCTTGCGGACGATGTCCAGCCCCAGCTCGGCCGCGATCAGCTCGTGCCCGAGGCAGACGCCGAGCACCCCGTGCCGGTGCTCCCGCAGCAGCCGGGCGGTCAGCTCGCGCAGGAACCGCATCTTCGGGTCGTCCGGGTCGGACGGGTCGCCGGGACCGGGCCCCAGCACCACCGGCCCCGCGTGCGCGCGCACCGCCTCGGCGAGCCCGTCCTCGTCGTAGCGCCGGACGCTCACGTCGAGACCGCCGGAGCGCAGGACGTGCCCGAGCATCGCCGTGAAGGTGTCCTCGGCGTCGACGACGAGCGCGTGCCCGGTCAGTTCCGGCGTCCGCTCCTGCATCCGCAGCCAGAACGGTGCCAGCGAGGCCCGCCGCCCGTCGAGCGCGGCCCGCACCCGGGGATCGTCGGCGAGCCGCGGCCGCGCCTCCCGGTCGCCGGGCCGTGGCGCGCCCACCCCCAGCGCCGCCAGCACCCCCGCGGCCTTGGCGTGCGTCTCCGCCACCTCGCCCGCCGGGTCCGACCCGCGCACCAGAGTGGCCCCGACCGGCACCCGCAGCCCTCCGGCCGCGTCGATGTCGGCGGTGCGGATGAGGATGGGGGAGTCGAGGGTCTGCGCCCCGCCCGAGTCCCGTCCCAGCAGGGCCAGCGCCCCCGCGTAGTAGGCGCGGCCGCCCTTCTCGTGGCGTTCGACGACCCGGCAGGCGTTCTGCACCGGCGAGCCGGTCACGGTCGCCGCGAACATGGTCTCCTTCAGCACCTCCCGCACGTCCAGTGAGGACTTCCCGCGCAGCTCGTACTCGGTGTGCGCCAGGTGCGCCATCTCCTTCAGCCGCGGCCCGACGACGACCCCGCCCATGTCGCCGACGGTGCACATCATCTTGAGCTCCTCGTCGACGACCATCGACAGTTCCTCGATCTCCTTGCCGTCGGCGAGGAAGTCCAGCAGGCGCTCGGGCGTCGGCCCCTCGGCGGGATACCGGTACGTCCCGCTGATCGGGTTCATGACGACCGTGCCGCCGGACATCCGCACATGCACCTCCGGGCTGGCCCCCACCAGCGTCCTGTCCCCGGTGTGCACGACGAACGTCCAGTACGCGCCGCGCTCGCCCGCCAGGAGCCGGCGGAACAGGGCGAGGGCGTCGGCCCGGGAGAAGCCGGGGATCTCGCCCCGGTAGGTGCGCCGGATCACGAAGTTCGCGCCCTCGCCCCGCCCGATCTCGTCCCGCAGCACCCGCCCGACGATCCGGGCGTATTCCTCGTCGCCCACGTCGAAGCCCCCGCCCTCGACCCTCACCTCGTGGTCGGGGAGCTGGTCGAGCGCCGTGGACAGCGGGATGTCGTGCCGCTCCTCGGGGGTCAGGAAGCTCAGCGGGGTCCCGTCGTCGCGGACCTCGAAGCCGCGCTCGCGGATCTGTCGGAAGGGGACGAGCGCGAGCCCTTCGTCGGGGAGGTCGGCGAGCCGGTCGTGGACGGCCACCGGACCGAGGAGCAGTTCCACGACCTCGTCGTCGCGGCCCGGCGTACGGCGGCGCAGCAGCGCGAACGGGCGGGGATCGGTGAGCAGGCCGAGCAGATGCATGGGTCGTGTCCTTCTCGCTGGGAGGAGCTGCCAGGAGAGGGACGGCCGGGCCCGGAAACACCGAAGGCCGCCCCTCGGGGCGGCCTTCGCGACGTTCTGGGTACGCGCAGTCAGCGGGCCGCCGGATGAGCGGTCCACCACCAGTTCTGGGTCGAAAGCGCGAACATGCGCCGCACCTTATCCCATACGTGCCGGGTCCACAGGTGAGCAGGACGGTGTCTCACCTGTCGAGCCGTGCGAAAACGACTCGACACGACCCCGTAATGTGGAGGTCGTGACCGTGAACGCTAAGACCAGCGCCAGCGCTGGCAACACCTGGCGAGACCTGCCCGCGGCGCAGCAGCCCGAGTACCCCGACACCGAGGCTCTGCGCGCAGTGATCGCGGACCTCGAGTCGTATCCGCCGCTCGTCTTCGCGGGCGAGTGCGACCAGCTGCGCGCCCGGTTGGCGGCCGTCGCCAAGGGAGAGGCGTTCCTCCTCCAGGGCGGCGACTGCGCCGAGGCCTTCGACGCGGTGTCCGCCGACCACATCCGCAACAAGCTCAAGACCCTGCTCCAGATGGGCGCCGTGCTGACGTACGCGGCCTCGGTGCCGGTCGTCAAGGTCGGCCGCATCGCCGGCCAGTACTCCAAGCCGCGCTCCAAGGGCACGGAGACGCGCGACGGCGTGACCCTGCCCACGTACCGCGGCGACTCGGTCAACGGCTTCGACTTCGACGAGAAGTCCCGCATCCCGGACCCCGAGCGCCTGAAGCGGATGTACAACGCGTCGGCCTCGACGCTCAACCTGGTGCGCGCGTTCACCACCGGCGGTTACGCCGACCTGCGCCAGGTGCACGCCTGGAACCAGGACTTCGTGAAGTCGTCCCCGTCCGGTCAGCGCTACGAGCAGCTCGCGCGCGAGATCGACCAGGCGCTGAACTTCATGCACGCCTGCGGGGCCGACCCGGAGGAGTTCAGGACGGTCGAGTTCTTCTCCTCGCACGAGGCCCTGCTGCTCGACTACGAGTCCGCGCTCACCCGCGTCGACTCCCGTACCGGGCAGCTGTACGACGTCTCGGCGCACATGGTGTGGATCGGCGAGCGCACCCGGCAGCTGGACCACGCGCACATCGAGTTCGCCTCGAAGATCCGCAACCCGATCGGCATCAAGCTCGGTCCGACGACCACGGCCGAGGAGGCGCTGCAGTACATCGAGCGCCTCGACCCCGACCGTGAGCCCGGCCGGCTGACCTTCATCGTCCGGATGGGCGCCGACAAGGTCCGCGACAAGCTGCCCGAGCTGGTCGAGAAGGTCACCGCCTCGGGCGCGACCGTGGCCTGGATCACCGACCCGATGCACGGCAACACCTACGAGGCGGCCTCGGGTCACAAGACCCGTCGCTTCGACGACGTGCTCGACGAGGTCAAGGGCTTCTTCGAGGTCCACAAGGGCCTCGGCACCCACCCGGGCGGCATCCACGTGGAGCTGACCGGCGACGACGTCACCGAGTGCGTGGGCGGCGGCGACGAGATCTTCGTCGACGATCTGCACCAGCGCTACGAGACCGCGTGCGACCCGCGTCTGAACCGCAGCCAGTCCCTGGACCTGGCGTTCCTGGTGGCGGAGATGTACCGCGACCAGTGAGGACGACGCTCAAGGGCGGTGGGGGGGGGGGGGCCCACCAAAACCGCCCCCCCCCCCCGAGGGGGCACCCGCCGCCGGGGGGGGGGGGGGGGTGGGGTTGTTGGTTGGGGGGGGGTTGGTGGTGGTTTGGGGGGGTTTGTTTTTTTTTTTTTTTTTTTTGTTTTTTTTTGTTGTGTAGTTTTTTTCTGGTTTTGGATTAAAC
>NZ_JBHVYK010000071.1:0-41008 GCF_042880855.1 Streptomyces sp. NPDC058291 | reverse complement strand
CACCCGCTCCCGCCGGCCGGTCTCAGTCCAGCCAGTGGTGCCGGCCGATGCTGATGAGCCGCATCTGACGGGCCGCCATCCGGTTCACCCGCTCCCGGTCCTGTGGCGGGGCCTCCAGCGCCTCCAGGAACAGCGAGGCCGTGATGAGCATCTGGTCGACGTAGAGGTGCGAGAGCATCAGCAGGTCGTCGTCGCTCCAGCCCTCCGCCTCGGCGTCCTTGGCCAGTTCGGCCTTCACCTCGTCGGCCAACCGGCCCAGTTGGTCCCGGATCGCCTCGCGCACCGGCTGGACTCCGCCATGTCGTTCCCGGGCGATGAAACGGACGTGAGCGGGGTACGCGTTCACGTGACCGGCTATCAACTCGACAGCGCGCTTGATGCGTTCGCCGCTGGAGTCGGCGGACGTCACCGTGGTCCGGATCATCGGGTGCAGGCTGCCCAGCGCCTCCTCGACCAGGGCCACGCCGAGGTCCGCGGTGGAGCGGAAGTGGCGGTAGAAGGCGGTCGGGGCGACCCCGACGGCGCGGGTGACCTCGCGCAGGCCCAGGCTGCTCAGGCTCTGCTCCTCCAGCAGCGTCAACGCCGCGTCCATGAGTGCCTGCCTGGTCTTCTGCTTCTGGGCCTGCCGAACGCCGAGGGTGTGACTCATGTCATCCAGTTAACAACCGTTCTCCGGAATTGGAAAGCCGGTGAACGCGCTAGACTCAAGAGTCAGTGAACAACTGTAACTACAACTGTTCACCCAAATGTAACGGGAGGGGATCCGATCCCATGCTGTTCCTCGTCGCCGCACTGCTGCTGTTCGGTGTCGTCATGGGCACCGTCGCCCACGCGCCGTTCGCCTTCACCGTCGTCGCCGCCGCCGTGATCGCCGCCTGGCTGGGCATCTTCGCGATCCGCGAGCGCCACGGCCGCCGGCACACCTCGACCCGCTGACCGCCCCGCCGACCGACAGGAGTCGACCGACCATGCACCTCACCGCACCGGCCACCCGCCGCACCGGCGCCCGGGACGCAGACGGCATGGCCGTCGCGTCCTTCATCCTGGGTCTGCTGGGCCTGCTCGTCCTCAACGTCTTCCTCGGCCCGGTCGCCATCGTCCTGGCGGCGGCGGCACTGTGGCGCGGCACGGCCCGCCGCGGCCGCGCCTACCTCGGCCTCGCCCTGGGCGTCGCCGACCTGCTGGTCCTGGCGGCGTTCATGCAGGCGGACTCGACGATCTCCTGGAGCTTCTGACCGCCGCGGCCACCTGGCAGCCGGGCGCGCCGCCCGGCCCCCGTAGAATCGGGGCCACCATGGCATACCTCGACCACGCCGCGACCACGCCGATGCTCCCCGAGGCGGTCGAGGCACTCACCGCGCACCTGGGCGTCACCGGCAACGCCTCCTCCCTGCACGCGGCCGGCCGGCAGGCCCGCCGTACGGTCGAGGAAGCCCGCGAGACGCTCGCCGAAGCGCTCGGCGCCCGCCCCAGCGAGGTCGTCCTCACCTCCGGCGGCACCGAGGCCGACAACCTCGCGGTCAAGGGCCTGTACTGGTCCCGGCGCGACGCGGACCCCGCCCGCACCCGCGTCCTGGCCAGCCCCGTCGAGCACCACGCGGTCCTCGACGCCGTGCACTGGCTCGGCGAGCACGAGGGCGCCACGGTCGAGTACCTGGCGGTCGACGCCCACGGGCGGGTCCACCCCGACACCCTGCGCGAGGCCATCGCCCGCAACCCCCACGACGTGGCGCTGGCCACCGTCATGTGGGCGAACAACGAGATCGGCACGGTCCTGCCGGTCCGTGAACTGGCGGACGTGGCGGCCGAGTTCGGCGTCCCGATGCACGCCGACGCCGTCCAGGCCTTCGGCCAGGTCCCCGTCGACTTCGCCGCCTCCGGCCTCGCCGCCATGACGGTCTCCGGCCACAAGATCGGCGGCCCCTACGGCATCGGCGCCCTCCTCCTCGGCCGCGAGCACACCCCCGTGCCCGTCCTGCACGGCGGCGGCCAGGAACGCCATGTGCGCTCCGGCACCCTCGACGTCCCCGCGATCGCCGCCTTCGCGGTGGCCGGCCGCCTCGCCGCCGAGCGGCGCGAGCGGTTCGCCCGCGAGATCGGCGCCCTGCGCGACGGGTTGATCGACGCGGTGCGTACGGCCGTCCCGGACGCGATCCTCGGCGGCGACCCGGTGGACCGGCTCCCGGCCAACGCCCACTTCACCTTCCCGGGCTGCGAGGGCGACTCCCTGCTGCTCCTGCTGGACGCCCAGGGCATCGAGTGCTCCACCGGCTCGGCCTGCACCGCCGGCGTCGCCCAGCCGAGCCACGTCCTGCTCGCCACCGGCGTCGCCCCGGACCTGGCCCGCGGCACCCTGCGCTTCTCGCTCGGCCACACCTCCACCGCGGCCGACGTCGAGGCGGTGGCCAAGGCGATCGGCCCGGCGGTGGAGCGAGCCCGCGCGGCGGGGCTCACCTGACCGGTCCTCACCTCACCCCGTGCTCGGGGCACCGCGCCACGGCGGCGGGGCGTGCGGCAGCTCAGGCCATCGCGGCGCGCGCCTGTGCGACGAGCCGCAGATAGCGGTCCCAGTCCCAGTGCCCGCCGGGATCGGTGTGATCCGTGCCCGGCACCTCGACATGTCCGATGACGTGCTCGCGGTCCACGGGTATGCCGTACCGCCGGCAGACCGCGGCGGTCAGCCGGGCCGACGCCGCGTACATCGCGTCGGTGAAGTCCTCGGGCCGGTCCACGAAGCCCTCGTGCTCGATGCCGACACTGCGCTCGTTGTACGAGCGGTTGCCCGCGTGATACGCCACGTCCAGTTCGCGGACCATCTGCGTGACGCGCCCCTCCTTGCCGACGATGTAGTGCGCGGCCGCCCGGTGCCCCGGGTCCTCGAACGCCTTCACCGCGCTCCCGAGGTCGCCCTGGGTGACATGGATGACGACCAGGTCGATCCCGTAGTCGTCCGGCCGGTCCGCCCAGCGGAAGTTCTCCTCCGACGCCGCCACCCACCGCGCGCCCCGGAAGTCCACCGCGCCCTCCACCCGCGCTCTGCGCACACCGGGCAGCCGCCAGTACAGCCTCGCCAGCTCGTCCCGCGCCAGCAGGCCCGTGCCGACGGCCGCCGCCGCCCCGCCGATCAGCAGGGCGCGCCGCCCGATCCGCCGGTCGGAGTCGCCCGTCTTCTCCCCCATGTCCTGCCCTTCCTCGCCCCTCGTGATCGTCAACGGATACTCGCGGGCTGCGGTTCCCGGTGACCCGTACCCTGGAAGGGTTATGACTGAGACCTCGCCCCGCCCCCGCCCCCTCCGCGTGCTCGCCGCCATGTCCGGTGGAGTGGACTCCGCCGTCGCCGCCGCCCGCGCCGCCGAAGCCGGCCACGACGTGACCGGCGTCCACCTGGCGCTGTCCGCGAACCCGCAGTCGTTCCGCACCGGCGCGCGGGGCTGTTGCACGATCGAGGACTCCCGCGACGCCCGCCGCGCCGCCGACGTCATCGGCATCCCGTTCTACGTCTGGGACCTCGCCGACCGCTTCCGCGAGGACGTCGTCGAGGACTTCGTCGCCGAGTACGAGGCCGGCCGCACCCCCAACCCCTGCCTGCGCTGCAACGAGAAGATCAAGTTCGCCGCGCTGCTCGACAAGGCCCTCGCGCTGGGCTTCGACGCCGTGTGCACCGGCCACTACGCCAAGGTGCTCGTCCGCGAGGACGGCACGCGCGAGCTGCACCGCGCCTCCGACATGGCCAAGGACCAGTCCTACGTCCTGGGCGTCCTGGACGACCGTCAGCTCGCCCACGCGCTCTTCCCGCTCGGCGACACGGTGACGACGAAGGGCGAGATCCGCGCGGAGGCCGAGCGCCGCGGCCTGGCGGTGGCCAAGAAGCCCGACTCCCACGACATCTGCTTCATCGCCGACGGCGACACCCAGGGCTTCCTCGCGAACCGGCTGGGCAAGGCCGAGGGCGACATCGTCGACGAGTCCGGCACGAAGGTCGGCACCCACGAGGGCGCGTACGGCTTCACCATCGGCCAGCGCAAGGGCCTGCGCATCGGCACCCCGGCCGCGGACGGCAAGCCGCGCTACGTCCTGGACATCTCCCCGGTGGACAACACGGTGACGGTCGGCCCGGCCGCCGCCCTGGACGTGACCGCGCTGACGGCGATCAAGCCCCGCTGGTGCGGCGCCGCCCCCTCCGCACCCGGCGTCTACACGGCGCAGCTGCGCGCCCACGGCGGTGAGACCGAGGTGACCGCCGAACTCGTCGACGGCCACCTGGAGGTCGCCTTCGCCGAGCCGGTCCGCGGCGTCGCCCCCGGCCAGGCGATCGTGCTGTACGACGGCACCCGCGTGGTGGGCTCGGCGACGATCGCGTCGACGGTGCGGGCGGCGGCCCCGGTCGCCTGACCGTCGGTCCCGAGGTGGCCTGACCGTCAGCCCCGGCCGGCGAAGAACTCCGCCAGCACCGGCGCGAGGACGCTCGGGTCGACCATGTGGGTCTGGCCCTCCAGCGTCCGGTACGCGCCGTCCGGGACCGCCTCCGCCACCGCGCGCACGGCCTCGCGCAGCCAGGGCGGACTCGCCTCGCCCGCGACGGCCAGCACGGGCACGCCCACCGACGCCAGCCGTTCGCCCGGCACCCGCCCGTCGCCCATGACGGCGTCGTCGTAGGCGAGGGTGGGCGCGATGGCCTCCATCCCCGCCCACATGGGCGAGCGGCGGGCTCCCTGGATCATCTCCTCGGCCAGCCCGGTCAGCCGCAGGAACAGCTCGACGGCGTCCCCGCGCCGGTCGCGCGCGAGCGCCTTCGTGAGGTTCGCGGTGTACTCGGCGCGGCCGCGCGCGTCGTCCTCGTCCAGGGCGAACGGCGTCTCGTACACGGCCACCCGGCTCACCGGCAGCCCGGCGGCCGCCGCCTCCAGCGCCAGCGCGCCGCCCGACGAGACGCCGTACAGGGCGGCGGTCTCGGCGCCGGCCGCGTCGATGAGCGCCGCCAGGTCCTCGACCTCGCGTCCCACCGCGTACGGCGCAGTGTCGCCGCTCTCACCGCGTCCCCGGCGGTCGTACCGCAGGACGGTGAAGCGGTCCGCGAGCAGTCCGGCCAGGGGCGCCATGGTGCCGCCCGTGGACATCGCCCCGCTCACCAGGATGACCGCGGGGCCCTGACCGGCGCTCTCGTACGCGAGTTCGGTGCCGTCACGGGAAACTGTCTTGTTGTCCATGCTCATGCAGACTGCCGCACGGCACGGCACTCATCGCCCTACGACACCTCCGCCGGCGAGACTTCCACTTCGTAGAAGCAGAGATGGTCCTTGATCTCGGCGACGTCCGGCTTCGGCTCGGGGTAGGACCAGACGAGGTCCGCCGCGTCCGGGAGCGACCAGTAGGACGCCGTGCCCTTGAAGGGGCAGTACGTGTGGGTGTCGGAGGGGGTGAGGAGGTCGAGCCGTACGTCCTCGGCGGGGATGTAGTACCGCACGGGACAGCCGGTCTCGCGCAGTGCGAGCGCCCGGCCGGTCTCGGCGAGCACGCGGTCCCCGTGGACGACCCTGACGCGCCGGTCGTCCCGCTCGATCGTGATCGTGTGTCCGTTGGCCATACCGGAACAGCACGCGCGGGCCCCCGGTTCTTCCCGCGTACCGAGGCCGCATGCGTATCCGCGTCTTCCTGGCCGCCGCCGACCTCGACGCCCGCTGCACCGGTCCGCGCGCGAGTTCGCCGAACCGCTCGGCAAGGGCGCCCCCACCCTCGTGTGGGGGCGGTTCCGACGTCGACCTGATGAAGGTCGTCGCGGACGGCGTGCACGAGGCGGGCGGCCGGCTGTGCGGGGTGTCGGTGGGCTTCCTGCCCGTCCCCCTCACCGACCTGGTGTTCTTCGCCGAGGAGCCGGTGGGCGCGCCGGCCTGCCTGGAGGAGAGCCAGGGCATCGGGTGACGCGCGGGTGATGCGAGCATGGCGGGCATGGCTACTCATGTGATCACCGGAGCGGGCTCCGGCATCGGCGCGGCCGTCGCCCGCCGTCTGCACGCGCGCGGGGACGAACTCGTGCTGCACGCGCGCGACGCGGGCCGGGCGAAGGAGCTGGCTGCGCTGTTCCCCGGCGCCCGCACCCTCGTCGGCGACCTGACCGACCCCGACAAGCTGAGCTGGGCCTTCTCCCACCAGACGCTCCCCGGCCGGGTGGACTCCCTCCTCCATGTCGCCGGAGTGGTCGACCTCGGCCCGGTGGGCGACCTCACCCCGAAGTCCTGGCGCCACCAGCTCAACGTCAACCTGATCGCCCCCGCCGAGCTGACCCGCCACTTCCTGCCCCAGCTGCGCGCCGCCCGCGGCCACGTCCTCTTCGTGAACTCCGGGGCCGGCCTGCGGGCCAGCGCCGAATGGTCCGCCTACGCCGCCTCCAAGCACGGCCTGAAGGCCCTCGCGGACGCGCTGCGCCAGGAGGAGCACGACAACGGCGTGCGGGTCACCTCCGTCTACCCCGGCCGCACCGCCAGTCCCATGCAGGCCAAGGTCCACCAGCAGGAGGGCAAGGAGTACGACCCGGCGCAGTGGATCGACCCCGAGTCGGTGGCGACGACGATCCTGATGGCGCTCGACCTGCCGAGGGACGCGGAGGTCAACGACCTGACGGTGCGCCCCGGGAGCTGAGGCCGGCCACGCGGGGGCAGCCGCGTGCGGCGGCGCGATCCGCCTCCGCGCCTACGTAGGCTTCACCCGTGAACCCACACTTCAGTTTCGGCCCCGCCACCGGCATCGGCTCCCTGCCGGGCGGCGACGTCCGCGAGGCCGCCAAGACCGTCACCGGGTCCTTCGAGGACTTCCCGCACCTGCCGGAACTGCCCGCCCGCGGCCCCGGCGCGGACATGATCGGCCGCACCGCGGGGATGCTCGTCGAGCTGTACGCGCGCGTGGAGCCCAGCGGGTGGCGGCTCGGCGACCGGCCGGGCCGGGACACCGGACGGGCCCGCTCCTGGCTGGGGGAGGACCTCGACGCACTGGAGGAGTTCACCCAGGGCTACCAGGGGCAGCTCAAGGTGCAGGCGGTCGGGCCCTGGACGCTCGCCGCCGCGCTGGAGCTGAGGAACGGCGAGGCCGCGCTCTCCGACCCCGGCGCCTGCCGCGACCTCGCCGGCTCCCTCGCCGAAGGCCTGCGCCTGCACCTCGCCGAGGTGCGGCGGCGCGTCCCCGGCGCCGACCTCGTCCTCCAGCTCGACGAGCCGTCCCTCACCGCCGTGCTCCGCGGCCACGTCAGGAGCGCCAGCGGCTACCGCGCCCACCGCGCGGTCGACCGGCAGATCGTCGAGGCCACGCTCCGGGACGTCGCCGGGGCGCACGGCGACGGGCCCGTCGTGGTCCACTCGTGCGCACCGGACGTCCCGTTCGCCCTGCTGCGCCGGGCCGGGGCGGCGGCGGTCTCCTTCGACTTCGCGCTCCTCACCGAACGTGACGACGACGCGATCGGCGAGGTCGTCGAAGCGGGCACCCGGCTCTTCGCCGGTGTCGTGCCGGGCGCGGACGCCCCGTTGTCGGACCCTGCCGGTAGCGTCAGGGGTGTCAGGACGCTGTGGCGCAGGCTGGGGCTGCGACCGGAGCTGCTCGCGGAGGCGGTCACCCTCACGCCGTCGTGCGGCCTCGCGGGAGCCTCTCCCGCGTACGCCCGCGAGGCCCTCGCCCACTGCGTCCGGGCGGCGAGATCCCTCGCGGACAACCCAGAGTAACGGGAGGACGACACGGTGGCCGGCGACAGGCAAGCGGAGACGACGGTGCCCTCGGAGGCACGGGAGCAGCACGCGCAGCTCGCTGAGCAGATCGAGGAGCACCGCTTCCGGTACTACGTGAAGGACGCGCCCGTCATCAGCGACGCGGAGTTCGACCGGCTCCTGCGCGCCCTGGAGGCGCTGGAGGAGGAGTACGCCGAGCTGCGCACGCCCGACTCGCCGACCCAGAAGGTCGCGGGCGCCTACGAGACGGAGTTCACGGCCGTCCAGCACCGCGAGCGGATGCTCTCGCTGGACAACGCCTTCGACGACCTGGAGCTCGCCGCCTGGGCCGAACGCGTCCACAAGGACGTCGGCTCCCTGACCCACCACTTCCTGTGCGAGCTCAAGGTCGACGGCCTCGCCGTCAACCTCACGTACGAGAACGGTCGGCTCGCGCGCGCGGCGACCCGCGGCGACGGCCGGACGGGCGAGGACATCACGCCCAACGTGCGCACCATCGCGGAGATCCCCGACCGCCTCACGGGCGACGGCGTCCCGTCCCTGGTGGAGATCCGCGGCGAGGTCTACTTCCCGATGGAGAAGTTCGAGGAGCTCAACGCCCGCCTGGTCGAGGCCGGCGACAAGCCCTTCGCCAACCCGCGCAACGCGGCGGCCGGTTCGCTGCGCCAGAAGGACCCGCGCGTGACCGCGTCCCGTCCGCTGCACATGGTCGTGCACGGCATCGGCGCCCTGGAGGGCTACGAGGGCCTCGACCGCCTCTCCGAGGCCTACGACCTGCTCAAGACGTGGGGCCTGCCCACCTCGCGGCACAACAAGGTGGTCGACGACCTCGACGGCGTACGGGAGTTCATCGCCTACTTCGGCGAGCACCGGCACTCGGTGGAGCACGAGATCGACGGCGTGGTCGTCAAGCTCGACGAGATCCGTCTCCAGGGCCGGCTCGGCTCCACGGCCCGGGCCCCCCGCTGGGCGATCGCCTACAAGTACGCGCCGGAAGAGGTCAACACCAAGCTCGTCGACATCAAGGTGGGCGTCGGCCGCACCGGCCGTGTCACGCCGTACGCCCAGGTCGAGCCGGTGACGGTGGCCGGCTCCGAGGTCGAGTTCGCCACCCTGCACAACCAGGACGTCGTCAAGGCCAAGGGCGTCCTGATCGGCGACACCGTGGTGCTGCGCAAGGCCGGTGACGTGATCCCGGAGATCCTCGGCCCGGTGGCGGACCTGCGCGACGGCACCGAGCGCGCCTTCGTGATGCCTGCCGAGTGCCCGGAGTGCGGGACACCGCTGCGGCCCATGAAGGAGGGCGACGTCGACCTGCGCTGCCCCAACGCCCGCGCCTGCCCCGCCCAGTTGCGCGAGCGCCTGTTCTACCTGGCCGGCCGCAAGGCGCTGGACATCGAGCACTTCGGGTACGTGGCCGCAGCCGCCCTCACCAAGCCGCTGGAGCCGCAGGACCCGCCGCTGGCCGACGAGGGCGACCTGTTCGACCTCACCATCGACCGGCTGCTGCCCATCAAGGCGTACGTCCTCGACCAGGACAGCGGACTGCCCAAGCGGGATCCGAAGACCGGCGAGGAGAAGATCGCCACCGTCTTCGCCAACCAGCTGGGCGAGCCCAGGAAGAACGCGCTCGCCATGCTGGACAACATCGCGGCCGCCAAGGAGCGCCCGCTGGCCCGCGTCCTCACCGGCCTGTCGATCCGCCATGTCGGACCGGTCGCGGCGGAGGCCCTGGCCCGCGAGTTCCGCTCGATCGAGCGCATCGAGCGGGCCACCGAGGAGGAGCTCGCGGCCACCGACGGGGTCGGCGCCATCATCGCCGCCTCCCTCAAGGAGTGGTTCGCCGAGGAGTGGCACCAGGAGATCCTGCGCAAGTGGAAGGCGGCCGGCGTCCGCATGGAGGAGGAGGGTTCCGCCGAGGACGAAGGGCCGCGCCCCCTCGAAGGGCTGACGGTCGTGGTCACCGGCACCCTCGAACACTTCACCCGGGACGGCGCCAAGGACGCCCTGCAGAGCCGCGGGGCGAAGGTCACCGGTTCGGTCTCGAAGAAGACGTCGTTCGTCGTTGTGGGTGACAGCCCCGGATCGAAGTACGACAAGGCGATGCAGCTGAAGGTTCCCGTCCTGGACGAGGACGGCTTCACCGTCCTGCTGGAACAGGGCCCCGAGGCGGCTTCCGAAGCGGCCCTGCCCACCGAGGAGTAGCCCGGAGCGGCGGTTGAAGGCCACCCGATCGGCGCATACCAGATGCATACGGGTGGCCGGGGCGCATTCGGGCAACCGCCGACGACCGCTGCCCGTAAAAGCCTTCTGCGGCCTACTGTTGAGGCGTGCGCCTGCCGTGCCCAGCTGCGGTCGGGGCATCGCCTCTGCTCCTGGCGGGCAGAAGGAAGGGTTTTCCGACGCGGAAGCGCCCCGGATCGCCGGGCGACGGGCCGCGTGGCGTGGGCACCGCCGGCTGTGAGAGGGACGGGAATGGAACCGACCGAGAGCGCCGCCCCGGACGCACGGCTACGCCGACGCCGGGTCGCCGGCGTCTGGTGGGGGAGCTGGTGGACCGAGCGCTCCGAAGTGCGTCCGGCCGCGCAGGCGTACGTGCCGCACACCCAGCCCCACTCCCCCCTGGACGCGCGCGCCGGCGTCCGGCCGCCGCCCGGCCCGCTCGGCGGCGAAGCCGGCCGGCGCCTGACCCGGCCCACGCTGCCCGCGGCCGTCGTCGGCGCGGCCGCCCTCGCCCTCGGCGCCGGGTTCTACAGCGCGTTCACCGACGGCCACGCGCTCTTCCCGTCCGGCACGACCGGCTGGGCGCTGGCCGTCCTGGCCGGCGTCATCGTCGCTCACCTGGTCCTGCTCGGCCGCGCCCGCTGGTGGGGCGGCACCGGCTCCGGCGCCGCCCTCACCCTCGCCGTGCTGCTGCTCTACGGCTGGGTGCCCGCCGGCATGGTCAGCCTCACCGTCGTCGTGCTGGTCGGCATAGCCCGGCGCCACCGCTGGCGGCAGGGCGTCCTGCACGGCGCGGTGGACATCCTCGGCATCGGCGCGGGCGCGCTGCTGCTGGCCGCCTGCGGGCGGATACCGTCCGTGGAGCGCCCCTGGGCCCCCGACACGTGGACGTTCTACACCGCCCCCCAGGTGATCCTGGTGGCCGTCGCCTACCTCGCCGTGACCCGCGTCCTGCTCTGGTACCTGCACGCGCCGCGCGTCGGCGGACTGCCCACCGTCGCCCGCACCGCCCTGCTCCGACAGGGCCTGATGGCCGTGGCCCTGCTCGGCATCGCCCCGCTGATCTGCGTGGTCGCCCCGGCCAAGCCCGTCCTGCTGCCGCTGTTCGCCATCCCGTTGATCGCCCTCGACTCCACCCTGTGGATAGCGCGCGCCCGCGCCGAGGAGCAGCTGCGCGACCCGCTGACCGGGCTGCCCAACCGCCAGTGGCTGCTGGAGCGGATCTGGACCGCCCTGGACGACGCCGAGCGCATCGGCGCCCGGGCCGCCCTGATGCTGATCGACCTGGACCGCTTCCGCTCGGTCAACGACACGCTCGGCCACCTCGCCGGAGACCGGCTGCTGCTCCAGATAGCCGACCGGCTGCGGATCGCCCTGCCCCGCGGGGCGGAGGTCGCGCGGCTGGGCGGGGACGAGTTCGCCGTCTTACTGCCCGTCGCGGACTCCACCACCTCCGCGAGCCGGATCGCCCGGGCCCTGGTCGCCGACCTCGGCTCGCCGCTCGACCTCGACGGCCTCACCCTCGTGCTGGAGGCCAGCGCCGGGGTCGCCGTCTTCCCCGACCACGCGCTCGACGCCGAGGGTCTGCTGCGCCGGGCCGACGTGGCGATGTACCAGGCCAAGCGGGACCGCACCGGAGTCGAGGTGTACGAGTCCAAGCGCGACTCCAACACCCCCGACCGGCTCGGCCTGCTGGGCGACCTGCGGCGCGCCCTGGACGCGCACGAGGTGCAGTTGCACTACCAGCCGAAGGTCCGCTTCGACGGACAGGTGGCGGGGCTGGAGGCCCTGGTCCGCTGGGTGCACCCGGAACGCGGGAAGGTGCCGCCGGACGAGTTCATAGCGATCGCCGAGTCGTCCGGGCTGATGCCCCATCTGACGGAGTACGTGCTGGACACCGCGCTCGCCCAGGTCGCCCGGTGGCGGGCCCAGGGCCTGTACGTGCCGGTCGCGGTGAACGTCTCCCCGCGCGACGTGCACACGCCGGGGTTCGCCGGATCCGTCGCCGCGCGTCTGGCCCGGCACGCGGTGCCCGCGGGAGCGCTCCAACTGGAGATAACCGAGCACGTCCTCCTGGAGGACCCGCAGCGCGCCGCCGACACCCTCAACGCGCTGACCGGTCACGGCGTGAAGATGTCCCTGGACGACTTCGGCACCGGATACTCCTCCCTGGTGCACCTGCGCCGGCTGCCGGTGAGCGAGCTGAAGATCGACCGCTCCTTCGTGGCCCGGCTGGCCGTGGACGCCGAGGACGCCGCGATCGTGCGCTGCACGGTCGACCTCGCGCATTCCCTGGGCCTGCTGGTCGTCGCCGAGGGCGTCGAGGACGACGAGACCTGGGAGCGGCTGCGCGATCTGGGCTGCGACGCGGTCCAGGGCTGGCTGGTGGCCGCCGCGATGCCCCCGGAGGAGACGACGGCCTGGCTGCGCGCCCGCGGCTCACGCGGCTGGCAGCGCCCCGCGGCGGCCCTCCCGGCGGCGGCCGCGGACGAGTGACCCGACCCTCCGCCCGCCCCCTCTCCCCGTCCCGTGGTTGCGCGGGTTCCCCGCGGCGAGGCCCGGCGAGGCCGCCTGAGACCGGAGGAAGCCGGTGAGAAGCCGGTGAGCGAGCCCGACCGTTTAACGGCGATGCCGCGCCGCACCCTAGGATTGGGCTCGAACCGCACACTCACTCCACCCCAGAGGAACGCTGCATGCCTGGCATCACGCGCGAGGAGGTCGCCCACCTCGCCCGGCTGGCGCGTCTGGAGCTGAAGCCCGAAGAGCTCGAACACTTCGCGGGACAGCTGGACGACATCATCGGCGCGGTCGCCCGCGTCAGCGAGGTCGCCGACCAAGACGTACCGCCGACCTCGCACCCGCTCCCGCTGACCAACGTCATGCGGGCGGACGAGGTCCGTCCGTCGCTCACCCCCGAGCAGGCGCTCTCCGGCGCCCCGGCCCAGGAGCAGCAGCGTTTCAAGGTGCCGCAGATCCTGGGGGAGGACTAACCGCCATGACGGACAACGTCAACATCATCAAGCTCACGGCCGCCGAGACCGCCGCGAAGATCGCCTCCGGCGAGCTCACGGCCGTCCAGGTCACCGAGGCGCACCTGGCCCGCATCGAGGCCGTCGACGAGAAGGTGCACGCCTTCCTGCACGTCGACCGCGAGGGCGCCCTCGCGCAGGCCCGCTCCGTCGACGAGAAGCGGGAGCGGGGCGAGAAGCTCGGGCCCCTCGCCGGCGTGCCGCTCGCGCTCAAGGACATCTTCACCACCGAGGGCATCCCGACGACCGTCGGCTCGAAGATGCTCGAGGGCTGGATCCCGCCGTACGACGCGACGCTCACCAAGCGGCTGAAGGCCGCCGACGTGGTCATCCTCGGCAAGACCAACATGGACGAGTTCGCCATGGGGTCCTCCACCGAGAACAGCGCCTACGGCCCGACGGGCAACCCCTGGGACCTCACCAAGATCCCCGGCGGCTCCGGCGGCGGTTCCTCCGCCGCGCTCGCCTCGTTCCAGGCGCCGCTGGCCATCGGCACCGACACCGGCGGCTCCATCCGCCAGCCGGCCGCCGTCACCGGCACGGTCGGCGTGAAGCCGACGTACGGCGCGGTCTCGCGGTACGGCATGGTCGCCTTCTCGTCCTCCCTCGACCAGGGCGGCCCCTGCGCCCGCACGGTCCTGGACGCGGCGCTCCTGCACGAGGTCATCGCCGGACACGACCCGCTCGACTCGACGTCCATCGACGCGCCCGTCCCGCCGGTCGTCGAGGCCGCCCGCAACGGCAGCGTCGAGGGCATGCGCGTCGGCGTGGTGAAGCAGTTCCGCGGCGAGGGCTACCAGGCCGGCGTCATCCAGCGGTTCGACGAGTCCGTCGCGCTGCTGAAGGGGCTCGGCGCCGAGATCGTCGAGCTGGACTGCCCGTCCTTCGACCTCGCCCTGTCGGCGTACTACCTCATCGCGCCCTCCGAGTGCTCGTCCAACCTCGCGCGCTTCGACGGCCTGCGCTACGGGCTGCGCGTCGGCGACGACGGCACCCGCTCCGCCGAGGACGTCACCTCCCTCACCCGTGAGGCGGGCTTCGGCCCCGAGGTCAAGCGCCGCATCATGCTCGGCACGTACGCCCTGTCGAGCGGCTACTACGACGCCTACTACGGCTCCGCCCAGAAGGTCCGCACGCTCATCACGCGCGACTTCGAGAAGGCCTTCGAGCAGGTCGACGTGATCGTCTCGCCGACGACCCCGACCACCGCCTTCGCGATCGGCGAGCGCGCCGACGACCCGATGGCGATGTACCTGGCCGACCTGTGCACCATCCCGACCAACCTCGCGGGCAACGCGGCCATGTCGCTGCCCTGCGGTCTCGCCCCGGAGGACGGCCTCCCGGTCGGCCTGCAGATCATCGCCCCGGCGCTGCAGGACGACCGGCTGTACAAGGTCGGCGCCGCCGTCGAGGCCGCCTTCGTGGAAAGGTGGGGGCACCCGCTTCTCGAGGAGGCTCCGTCGCTGTGAGCGCACTGAACAAGGCCAAGGGCTTCAAGAAGTCCAAGTCCGGTACCTACCTGTCCATCGCCGGGACCGCGTTCGGCGCGATCGGCGTCGCCAAGCGGCTCAGGAAGGCGCGTGCCGAGAAGGACACGCTGGTCCTGATCGACGCCACCGTGTCCGCCGTCGCCATCGTCACCGGCCTCGCCATCCTGTACCGCGAGCTGAAGCGGCTGGGCGACGACGACGTCCTGCTGGGCTGAGAGGGAAGTTTCACCGTGACCACCACGACCGACCTGGTGTCGTACGAGGACGCACTCGCGTCGTACGACCCCGTCATGGGCCTCGAGGTCCATGTCGAACTCGGCACCAAGACGAAGATGTTCTGCGGATGTTCGACCGAGCTCGGTCAGGACGCCAACACGCAGACCTGCCCCACCTGCCTCGGCATGCCCGGCGCGCTCCCGGTCGTCAACGCGATCGGGATCGAGTCGGCGATCAAGATCGGTCTCGCGCTGAACTGCGAGATCGCCGAGTGGTGCCGCTTCGCCCGGAAGAACTACTTCTATCCGGACATGCCGAAGAACTTCCAGACCTCCCAGTACGACGAGCCGATCGCCTTCGACGGTTACCTCGACGTGCAGCTGGAGGACGGCGAGACCTTCCGGGTGCAGATCGAGCGCGCCCACATGGAGGAGGACACCGGCAAGTCCACGCACGTCGGCGGCGCCACCGGCCGGATCCACGGGGCGTCCCACTCCCTGCTGGACTACAACCGCGCCGGCATCCCGCTCATCGAGATCGTCACCAAGCCGATCGAGGGCGCGGGCGAGCGCGCGCCCGAGGTCGCCCGGGCGTACGTGCGCGAGCTGCGCGAGGTCATCAAGGCGCTCGGCGTCTCCGAGGCCCGCATGGAGATGGGCCAGATGCGCTGCGACGTGAACCTGTCGCTGCGCCCGCACGGCCGGGAGAAGTTCGGCACGCGGTCCGAGACGAAGAACGTGAACTCGCTGCGGTCCGTGGAGCGTGCGGCCCGCTTCGAGATCCAGCGGCACGCGGCCGTGCTGAACAGCGGCGGCACGATCATCCAGGAGACCCGCCACTTCCACGAGGACACCGGGTCCACGACCTCGGGCCGCGTGAAGGAGGAGGCGGAGGACTACCGGTACTTCCCGGAGCCCGACCTGGTGCCGGTCGCCCCGTCGCGCGCGTGGGTCGAGGAGATCCGCGCCGGGCTGCCGGAGCTGCCGCTGGCCCGCCGCAACCGGCTGGTGGCCGAGTGGGGCGTCTCCGCCACCGACATGCAGTCGATCCTGAACGCCGGTGCGCTGGACCTGATCCTCGCCACCATCGACGCCGGGGCCGACGCGGCCTCGGCCCGCAAGTGGTGGATGGGCGAACTGGCCCGCAGCGCCAACGAGTCGGGCGTCGCACTCGACGAGCTGGCCATCACCCCGCAGCAGGTCGCGCGGGTCGCCGAGCTGGTGCTCAAGGGCGACCTGAACGACAAGCTGGCCCGCCAGGTCATCGAGGGCGTCCTCGCGGGCGAGGGCGACCCGGACCAGGTCGTCGACCGGCGCGGGCTGAAGGTCGTCTCCGACGACTCGGCGCTGGGCACGGCCGTCGACGAGGCCATCGCGGGCAATCCGGGCGTCGCCGACAAGATCCGCGGCGGCAAGGTCGCCGCGGCCGGCGCGCTGGTCGGCGCGGTGATGAAGGCCACGCGCGGCCAGGCCGACGCGGCCCGCGTCAAGGAGCTGATCCTGGAGAAGCTGGGCGTCAGCGAGGGCTGAGCCCCGCCGGACTCCCGAAGGGGGTGCGCCGCGAACCGGCGCACCCCTTTCCCCTGTCCGCGGCCCGACGCGCTACGCTCGCCCGCCATGAGTGCACGAACCGAGTCCGAACCCCACAGCGACACAGAGGACCCGGACGAGGAGTACGGCACCGAGGACGCCCGACGGGCCCGCTGGACTGCCACGGCCACCGGGGCGCTGCTCACCCTCGCCGGCCTCGCCGCGTCCCTCATGCGCCTCACCCGATCCGTCCCGGTCCTCGTCCCCTCGGCCTACGCCCTCGGCGCCGCCGTCTGCGCCTTCGGCGCGTTCCTCGGCTCCCGGGGCCGCACCCGGCGCGCCCTGTGGCTGCTCGTCGCCGGCGTGACGGTGATGGCGTTCGGGGACCAGGCCGACTGAAGGCCGACCGTCGACGCGTCGGGCTCGCCGCCGCCGTCGCCCTGGACGCCTTCGTCCTGCGCACGCCGCTGGTGCCCGCCCTGATGCACCTGCTCGGCGGCGCCAGCTGGTGGCTGCCCCGCCGCCTCGACCGGCTCCTGCCGAGGACCAGCATCGAACCGCCCGAGTGCCGCGCCGCCCATGAGAGGCTCGCGGAGACCGTGGACGCAGCACAGGCACTGGAGAAGGAGCCGCGACCGGATGTACGCGATACCGCTGGGTGACGACGGAGCCGAACTGCGCCCCCTGGAGCCCTGGCACGCCGAGGAGTTCCTCGCGCACCTCGACCGCGGCCGGGAGTTCATCAACCGGTACATCCCGTTCGGGGCGAAGGCCACGGACCCGGCCGGCGCGCGCGAGACGCTCCAGCGCTACGCCGACATGCGGGCCGCCGACACCGGCTCGCTGCACGGCCTGTGGCTGGACGGCCGGCTCGTGGGCGGGGTGCTCTTCCTGAACTTCGACGCCGAGGCGGCGAACTGCGAGGTCGGCTGCTGGCTGGAGCCCTCCGCCACCGGACGGGGACTGATCGCCCGGGCCATGCGGGTGCTGATCGACTTCGCCGTGGACCGGCGCGGGATCCAGCGGATCGAGTGGGTCGCCTCCGCGGGGAACACCCCCAGCCTGAACGTCGCCCGCCGGCTCGGGATGACCCGCGACGGGGTGCGCCGGCAGGCCTACCCCTATCGTGGGGTGCGGCACGACCTCGAGGTGTGGTCCGTGCTGGCCCAGGAGTGGCGCGAGGCCCGCGCGCGCGGCGCTCACAACGATCATTAAGGGACCTCTCAGAGAGCGTCCGTACGGTGCGAGGTATGGGAACCAAGACTGCTGACGAGACCGGAGCCGAGACCGGCGCCGGGACCAGGACCGACGACGAGAAGGTGGACGTCACCAAGACCGAGACCACGGACGAGGTGACCGAGGAGGCCCCGCACTCCGCGCAGGACGCCGACGAGCTCACCGCCGAGGACGAGCTCGCCGCCCGGGACGAGGCCGCCGTCGCGGACGGCTCCGTCGGCGTCGGCCAGGGCGCGGGCGCCGTCGTCTCCGCCGTGCTCGGCTTCGTGTCGCTCACCGGCAGCTGGATCGGCACCCTCGCCGGAGCCCGCCAGACCCTCGTCGGCCAGCTGCAGACGTCCGCCTCCTCGGGCACGACCGTGGCCAAGCAGCTCGAGGTGATCTACGGCGACGCCTGGCAGGCCACCGCGCTGTGGGCCGGCCTGTTCGCGCTGGCCGCCCTGGTCACGGGAGTCGTCGTGCTGGCCCGTCCCGCCTTCGGCAACCCGGCCCGCCCGCAGGCGGCCTGGATCAAGTCGGTCTCCTGGGCCGGCGTCGCCCTCGGCGTCATCGGCCTGCTCCTGGCCGTCCTGAAGTACACCGACGCCCTGCTCGGCCTGCCCTCCGCCGGCTGATCCCCGCACGTCACGAGGGGTCTTAGAGCGGCCGTAAGCACCTTACGGCCGCTCTGAGGCCCCTTCGGCGCGTCTAAGGCCCCGCCCGCCGCCGAAGATGCGGAACTCTCCCGATGTGGCGCACCCCCCTGACAGACGACAGTGAAGGCATCGCGGCAAGCGAAGACCGACACCGACCTCTCAGGGGACGTCCACCATGTACGAGTACGAGCTCCACCAGGCCCGTTCCACCGAGCTCCGCCGCCGGGCCGCGGACGAGCGGCTGGCCCACGAGGCCGTCCGCGGCGCCCGGGCCGCCCGCCGCGAAGCCGCGGCACGCGCCGCCCAGCGGTCGGACGGCGACGCCGAGAGCGAATCCCATACCCGCCGTCCGCGCCGGTTCGGATTCCCCCGACCGGCGTGAACACCGACGCGCGGGGCGGCCGCACGGGGGTCGGCCGCTCCGCCGGCGAGGGCCCGGCGATATCCGCTGGGCCCTCCCCGTTCCCGCGTGCCATGCTCGCCCCCGTGCAGACCAGGTCCGTCAGCCCCGTCTTCGTCGGCCGCGCCGACGAGTTGGACACCCTCGACGACGCGCTCTCCCGCGCCGCAGCGGGAGAGCCACAGGCGTTGCTGATCGGCGGCGAAGCCGGCGTCGGCAAGACCCGGCTGGTCGAGGAGTTCGCCACGGCCGCCGGCCGCCGAGGCGCCGTCGTCGCCCTCGGCGGCTGTGTCGAGATCGGCGCCGACGGACTGCCCTTCGCCCCGTTCTCCACCGCCCTGCGCGCCCTGCGCCGCGCCCTGCCCGCCGAACTGGCCGCCTGCGCGGCCGGCCAGGAGGAGGAACTCGCCCGGCTGCTGCCGGAGTTGGGGCAGACAAGAACCGGACGGCACGACGAGGAGGGCATGGCCCGTCTCTTCGAACTCACCGCCCGCCTCCTGGAGCGCGTCGCCGCCGAGCACACGGTCGTCCTCGTCCTGGAGGACCTGCACTGGGCCGACGCCTCCACCCGCCACCTCCTGTCCTACCTGCTGCGCACCCTGCGCACCGGCCGCCTCGTCGTCCTCGCCACCTACCGCGCCGACGACATCCACCGCCGCCACCCGCTGCGCCCGTTGCTCGCCGAACTCGACCGGCTGCGCACCGTCCGCCGCCTCGAACTGGCCCGTCTCACCCGCGACGAGGTCTGCCGCCAGATCGCCGGCATCATCGCCCAGGAACCCGACCCGGCCCAGGTCGACGACATCTTCGAACGCTCCGACGGCAACGCCTTCTTCGTCGAGGAACTGGCCGTCGCCGCCCACGAGGGCTGCTGCACCGGCCTCACCGACTCCCTGCGCGACCTGCTGCTCGTCCGCGTCGAGGCGCTGCCCGAGAGCGCCCAGCACGTCGCCCGGATCGTGGCCGAGGGCGGCTCCACCGTCGAGTACCGGCTGCTGGACGCCGTCGCCCGGCTCGCCGAGGACGACCTCATCGAGGCACTGCGCGCCGCCGTGAACGCCAACCTCCTGCTCACCACCCCCGACGGCGACGGCTACCGTTTCCGCCACTCCCTGGTCCGCGAGGCCGTCAGCGACGACCTCCTCCCCGGCGAACGCGCCCGCCTCAACCGCCGCTACGCCGAAGCCCTGGAGGCCGGCCCGACGCTCGTCCCCGCCGACGAGCGCGTCATGCGGCTGGCCAGCTACTGGTACCACGCCCACGACCCGGCCAAGGCGCTGCCCGCCGTCCTCGACGCCTCCGTCGAGGCCCGCTCCCGGCGCGCCTACAGCGAGCAACTGCGGCTCCTGGAAAGGGCGATGGAACTGTGGGAATCCGCCCCGCAGGACGTGCGGGGCGCGCTGAGCCCCGCCGACTACACCCCGGCGTACCCCCGCCCCCTGCCCGGCCGGCGCGAGGGGACCTCCAACGGCCCTGCCCCCGCCGCCGTCCCGCTGCGCTACCTCGACCTCATGGCCGAGGCCACCGTCGCCGGCCGCTACTGCGGGGAACGCGAACGCTCCCTGCAGATCGCCAAGCGGGCGCTGCGCCTGCTGGACGAGGACGGCGACGACCGTCCCCCCGGCTCTCGACGTCCCTCCCGCCCCGAGGATCCCCAGCGCGCCGCCTGGTTCTGGGTGCAGCGCTCACGGCTGGTCCGCTCCCTGGGCCGGGGCAGCGGCCGCGAGGAACTCGCCACCGCCGAGGAACTGGTGCGCGGTCTGCCGCCCAGCGAGGTGCACGCCGAGGTGCTCATCCACCTCGCCAACTGGTTCATGATCCACGCCCCCGGCCCCGAGGCGTACGAGGCCGCCGAGCGGGCCGTGGAGTACGCCCGCATGATCGGCTCGCGCGAGACCGAGCTCGACGCCCGCCAGGTCCTCGGCGTCCTCATGGTGCACGCCGGGCACATCGAGGCCGGACTCGCCGAGCTGAACGAGGTCAAGGAGCGGGCTCTCGCCGAGGGCGCCCCCTCCGTCGCCCTGAACGCCTACGTCAACCTCCCCTCCGAGCTGGAGGCGGTCGGCCGCTCCCGGGAGGCGGTCCCGATGCTGGAGAAGGGCCTCGACCTCGCCCGGCGGCACGGCCAGTCCGACACGGAGGCCTGGGTGTGGGGCAACCTCGCCGAGTCCCTCCTCTCCCTCGGCCGCTGGGACGAGGCCGCCCGCGCCTGCGCCGCCGCCGGCCGGGTGGGCCAGGGCGTGGTGATCCGGGGCGTCCATGCCACTCTGCGCGCCGAACTCGCGCTCGCCCGCGGCGACCTCGCCGAGGCGGAGAGCCGGCTCGCGGCCGCGCGGAACTTCTTCGCCGCCCATGACCACGCCCCGCAGCACCACCTGCCGCTGACCCGCCTCGCCGTCCGGCTCGCCGCCGCCCGGGGCCGCCCGCTGGACGCCCGCGCCCACGTCGCGCCCGTCCTCGACCGGGGCTTCCCGCCGGGCGCCCAGCGCGACGCCTGGCCCCTGCTGCTCGCCGCGGCCTCCGCCGAGGGCGACGCCCGGGCGCTGCCCGCCGCCGACGCCGGCCGCGCCGACCTCCTGGCCCGCATTCGCGCCGCCGCGAAGAGGCTCGTCACGATCGCGCCCGTCTGGCAGGCCCACGACCAGTGGGTCCGCGCCGAACTCCGACGCGCCGAGGGCTGCACCGACCCGGACGACTGGTGCGAGGTCGTCACCGCCTTCGAGCGCCTGGAACGCCCCTACGACCTCGCCCGCGTGCGGCTCCGCCTGGCCGAGGCCCTGCTCTCCACCGGCGGCGACGGCGACCGCGACCGGGCCGCCGAGCTGCTGCGGCTGGCCCACGCGGTCGCCGCCCACCTCGGCGCCCGCCCCCTCGCCGAGGCCGTCGCCCTGCTCGGCCGACGCGCCCGGCTGTCCCCGGTCCCCGCCGCGGACCGGACGGACGTCTGCGCCCCGCCCGCCGATCCGCTCGCCGCCCTCGGCCTGACCAGCCGGGAACGGGACGTCCTGCGGCTGGTGGCCGAGGGCCGCACCAACCGCCAGATCGCGCAGAAGCTGTTCATCTCGCCCAAGACGGCGAGCGTCCACGTCTCGAACATCCTGTCCAAGCTCGATGTGTCGGGCCGGGGCGAGGCGGCGGCGGTGGCCCACCGGCTGGAGCTGTTCCCGCCGCAGGCCGAGGACCGGGTGACGGCGCGATAATGGGTGCGGCCGCCAGGTGGCGACCGTCGATCGGTCGCTGATCGAGGAGGACCCCCGCCGACGACCGCTGCCCCGCACGACCGACGACCGCTGCCCCGCACGACCGCTGCCCCGCACGACCGCTGCCCCGCACGGCAGTGCCCCGGCACGGCAGTGGCCCGGCACGGCAGAGGAGGACGATGTTCAACCCCTTCGAGGAACTCTTCGCACCGGGCCGCAAGCACACCAGGGACGAGCAGAACCGGCTGGAGCTGACACGGGAGGACGTCGGCGACGCCGATCCCGGGCACGGGCCGATAGACCTCGCCTCCGGAAAGGTCGTGGTCCGGGCGGCCGAACCGGAACCGGCTCCGGAACCGGCTCCGGAGCCGGAGCCGGAGCCCCAGGAGACCGAGGCCGGGGCGGAACAGCCCCGCGGACAGGACGCCGCGGGGGAGGAGCCCGCGGCGGAAGGCGGGTGACGGCGCTCAGCTCACCCGCAGCTCCAGGATCCGGTCGTCCCCCTGCTTCGGCGAGCCGCGGCCGTCCGTGTCGCTGGTCGTGACCCACAGCCTGTCCCCGCCCGCCGACACCACCGTGCGCAGCCGGCCGTACTCCCCCTTGAGGAAGGCCTGCGGGGCCGCCGAGGCCGCCGTGTCGCTGAGGGGGATGCGCCACAGGCGCTGTCCCTTGAGACCGGCCATCCAGATCGAGCCCTCGGCGTAGGCGATGCCGCTGGGGGAGGCGTCGTCGGTGTGCCACTGGGCTATCGGGTCACGGAACTTCGCGTCCGCGCTTTTGCCCTCCGCCGTCGGCCAGCCGTAGTTCCCGCCCGGCGCGATCGCGTTCAGCTCGTCCCAGGTGTCCTGGCCGAACTCCGAGGCGAACAGGCGCTGCTCGGCGTCCCAGGCCAGGCCCTGCACGTTGCGGTGCCCGTACGAGTACACCGGCGAGCCGGGGAAGGGGTCGCCGGCGGCGGGTTCGCCCTCCGGGGTCAGGCGCAGGATCTTGCCGCCCAGGGACTTCCTGTCCTGGGCCAGCCCCCGGTCGCCGTTCTCGCCGGTGCCGACGTACAGCATCCCGTCGGGGCCGAACGCGATCCGGCCGCCGTTGTGGATCATGCCCTTGGGAATGCCCTTGAAGATCGTGTCGGGCGCCCCCAGCTGGTCCCCGGACGGCCGCTTCGCGTCGTAGAGCATGCGGACCACGCGGTTGTCCGAGGCCGTGGTGACGTACGCGTAAATCATGCGGTCCGAGGCGTAGTCGGGGGAGAGGGCGAGACCCAGCAGGCCGCCCTCGCCGGCGGCGGAGACGCCGGGCACCTCGCCGAGCTCCGTCTTCGCGCCCGTCTTCTCGTCCACCCGGGTGATCGTCCCCTCGTCGCGCGAGGACACCAGCAGACCGCCCTCGGGAAGGGGAGCCAGGCCCCAGGGGCTGTTCAGGTCCTCCGCGACCGTGCGCACCACCGTCACCGTGCCCTTCGCGGGCGGCGTCCGCTCGGCGGACGGGGAGGCCTGCGCGCTCGTGCGCCCCGGCGAGGCGCTGGCGGAGACGCCCGGCGATCCTCCGGCGCCGGAGGAACAGCCGGCGGTCGCCAGCAGGGCACTCGCGGCCACCAGGGCCGACACAGCTCGACGTCCCACGATCATGGTCCCTTCGGCACGGCGGTTCCCTCGGCAGGCTCCACTCGTCCTACGCCTTGTCCTACGCGGCTGACGTCTCCCGGGTTCCCGATCCGCGCCGACGCCACCCTTGCGTGGCCCTCATTCCCACGATCCCCGCGCCGCCGGGAGCTGCGCCACCTCCGTCAGGTCCTGCGGCGTCAGGCGCAGCGTGGCCGCCGCCGCGTTCTCGGTCACCCACCGTTCCCGCTTGGCGCCCGGCACCGGGACGACGTGCCGGCCCTGCGCCAGCACCCAGGCCAGCGCCACCTGCGCCGCCGTCACCGCCTCGCCGTGCCGGGCCGCGATCCGGCGCAGACCGGCGACGATCGGCTGGTTCGCGGCCATCATCTCGGCGGTGAACCGGGGATGACGGGCCCGCATGTCGTCCGGTTCGAAGCCCTGACCGGGTTTCAGCGTGCCGGTCAGGAAGCCGTTGCCGAGCGGCATCGCCGCCAGGAAGCCGACGCCGCGCGCCTCGCACCACGGCAGCAGCGTCTCCAGCGCCTCGGGCGACCACACCGACAGCTCCGCCTCCACCGCGCTCACCGGGAAGACCTGTTGGACGCGCCGCAACTGGCGAATCGTTCCGTCGTACAGCCCGCCCGAGCGGCGTCCGCCGCGCGCCCCCACCGCGCACCACCCCAGCGCCCTCACCTTGCCCGCCCGCACCAGTTCCGCCATCGCGCCCCAGGTCTCCTCGACCGGCACCTCGGGGTCGGCGCGGTGCAGCTGGTACAGGTCGATGACGTCCGTCTGCAGGCGCCGCAGGGACGCGTCGCAGGCCCGTCGCACGTACCCGGGGCGGCCGTTGGCGACGATGTGCTGCTCACCGACGAGCAGACCCACCTTCGTCGACACGAACGCGTCGGCGCGCCGCTCCCTCAACGCCCGGCCCAGCAACAGCTCGTTGGTGAAGGGGCCGTACATGTCGGCGGTGTCCAGCAGGGACGAACCCGTGTCCAGCGCCCGGCGCACCGCCCTGAGCGACTCGTCGCCCCGCTGCCGCGACCCGCTGTACGCCCAGCTCATCGGCATGCACCCGAGCCCCACGGCCCCCACCTCGAGCGCCCCCGCGCCGATCGTCCTGCGCTCCACCTGCTCGTGACCCTCCCTCGCCGGACTCCAACCTAACCGCTGAGCCGACGCGCACCTGACATAGCCTCCTGGCATGACCGCTGACCTGGCACTCGACGTATGGCTGCCCATCCCGCCCGACGAGATCGACGGGCTTCCGGACGGACTCGACTACCTCTTCTGGGACGGCGGAGAAGCAGGCGACCAGCCGTTCCCCGGGGATCCCGCGCGCTGCGCCGTGTACGTGGTGCCGTACCTGAAACGGCAGCAGGTGAAGGTGCGTCCGCTGCGGGAGATGCGCAACCTCCAGGTCGTGCAGACCCTCACCGCCGGCGTCGACGACATCACGTCGCGGCTGGCGGACCTCGTGCCCGGGGTGCGGCTGTGCAACGCGCGCGGGGTGCACGAGGCGAGCACCGCCGAGCTGGCGCTCACCCTGACCCTGGCCGCGCTGCGGGGAATCCCCGAGTTCGTGCGCGCGCAGGACGCGGAGCGCTGGCAGAGCGCGTTCCATCCCGCGCTCGCCGACAAGAACGTCCTCGTCGTCGGGTACGGCTCCATCGGCTCCGCCATCGAGGACCGGCTCGTGCCCTTCGAGGTGGCGCGGGTGGCGCGCGTCGCGCGCTCCTGGCGCACGACGGCGCGCGGCCCCGTGCACCCGATCGCCGAACTGCCCGCCCTGCTGCCCGAGGCGGACGTGGTCATCGTCTCCACGCCTCTGGACGACAGCACGCGCGGTCTGGTCGACGCCGGCTTCCTGGCCCGGATGAAGGACGGCGCGCTGCTGGTCAACGTGGCCCGCGGCGCGGTCGTCGACACCGGGGCGCTGCTCGCCGAGCTGCGGAGCGGCCGCCTCACCGCCGCCCTGGACGTCACCGACCCCGAACCCCTGCCCGCGGGGCACCCGTTGTGGTCCGCGCCGGGCGTCCTCATCAGCCCGCACGTCGGCGGACCCACCTCCGCCTTCCTGCCCCGCGCCCAGCGGCTCGTGGCGGACCAGTTGGGCCGCTTCGTGAACCGCGAACCGCTGCGCAACGTGATCCTCACGACGGGACCGGCGGACGGGTCCTGACCGCCCCGGCAGTCCTCCGCCCCGGTTCGCGCACGCTCCGCAGTCCCACGGACGCGTTCTGTACCTCATTCGGGCGCATATGCCGATGATCGTCACGCAGCGTAGAGGGCCTATGTCCCTGAGTGACGAGACTGGTGTATCGTCCCGACAGGGGCTGCGCCGCGCACGATCGGCGTCAGGGATGGACATTGCAGACTTGTGAGGGGGGCGACGGGCGATGCACGGCCTATGGACGAACGATCCGACGCGGCGGAGCCGTCGGCGGCGACCCTGGCGCTCGGCCACGCGCGGGCACGGTCACCGCACTCATCACCGCCCTCCCCACGGTCCTCCCCCTCAGGGGTGCGGCGGCCGCAGGAGGCAGACGAAGCCGACGCCCCGGGGCCCGCGGGACCCGGGAGCGACGCGGAGCGGGAGGACGCGGTGATGTCGCCGTCGACCTCCGCGCCCCTCCTCGACGGAGCGCTGCGCACGCAGCCCCCGACCGGGAGCCCCCGCCTCGCGCCGCCGTCCGCCCGCGGCCCCCGATACCACGTGGCCCACCAACTCCTGCTGGCCGTGGTCTGCGCGGGATACGCCCTCGGCTCGGCGCTCGGCTGGGGCTCCGACCGACTCGCGCTGATCATGGGCGACTTCGGGCTGACCGGCGCGGCCGGCGCGGCCGCCGTCTCGTGCCTCCTCTACGCACGCACCCGCCGCGTCCGCTTTCGATCCGCCTGGCTGCTGTTCTCGCTCTCCTCGGCGATGGCGGCCCTGGGCAACCTGGTCTGGGGCTGGTACGAGGTGGTCCTGGGCCGTGCCGTGCCCAGCCCGAGCTTGGCCGACCTGTTCTTCCTGTGCTTCGCGCCCCCGGCCATCGTGGGGCTGCTGGTGCTCGCCGCCCGCCCCATGACGAAGGCCGGCTGGGTCTGTCTGGCGCTGGACGCCTGGCTGATCGCCGGCTCGCTGCTCACCCTCTCCTGGAGCCTCGCGCTCGCCCAGGCCGCCCGGTTCGACGGGCCGAGCGTGGCGCACGCGGCGCTGTCGCTGGCGTACCCGCTGCTGGACATCGCCCTGGTGAGCATGGTGCTGGTGCTGCACTTCCGGCGCACGCCGGTGAACCGCACCGCGGTCAACACGGCCGTCGGCGCGCTCGGGCTGACCGTGATGTGCGACGCGCTGTTCACCTCGCCGCTGCTGCACAACAACTACCGCTCGGGCCAGCTTCTCGACGCGGGCTGGTTCGCCGGTTCGCTGCTCCTGGCCTACGCGCCCTGGGCCGCCTCCCGGCAGCAGGCCGCCGCGGAGGAGGGGCACACGCGCGTGGTGCTGGAACATCTGCCCGGCCAGCGCGCCGGCGGGCGCCCGCCCGCACCCGGGCGCGCGCCGGGTCCCGTGCAGCAGCCCCCGGCGGCGCAGGGGCCGGGGCGCCCGCAGGCCCAGACACCGTCCCAGGGCGGCGACCCGGGCCGGTTCCCGGTCACCCGGCCCATCACCGGCTCCCTGGCCGCGCTCACGCCCTATCTCGCCGCCGCCGTCTGCACGCTGGGGATCCTCTACAACGTCCTCAACGGCCGCAGCGTCGACCGCGTGGTGCTGCTGACCGGCGGCACGGTCGTGCTGGCCCTGGTGGTGCGCCAGGGGATCATGCTGCTCGACAACATCACCCTCACCCAGGAACTGGCGCAGAAGGAGAACCACTTCCGCTCCCTGGTGCAGGGCTCCAGCGACGTCATCATGATCGCCGCCCCCAGCGGCGTCCTGCGTTACGTCTCCCCGGCCGCCGCCGGGGTCTACGGCCGGCCCGCCGAGGACCTGGTGGGCACCGAGCTGGCCGATCTCATCCACCCCGGGGACCTGGGCTCCGTGGTGCACGAGGTGCGCCGCTTCCTCGCCGCCAGCCCCCAGGACGAGCCCACCACCCGCATCGAGTGCCGGTTCCGCTCCGGCGACGGCGGCTGGCTGAACGTCGAGTCGACCGTCAACCGCCACCACGGCGGCCTGATCTTCAACAGCCGGGACGTCACCGAGCGCGTGCGTCTGCAGGCCCAGCTCCAGCACAACGCCGAGCACGACCCGCTCACCGACCTCCCCAACCGCGCCCTGTTCACCCGGCGGGTGCAGCAGGCCCTGTCCGGCCGGCGCAGCTCCGACCGGGGTCCGGCCCTGCGGGGCACGGCGGTCCTCTTCATCGACCTCGACGGGTTCAAGGCCGTCAACGACACCATCGGCCACGCGGCCGGGGACGAACTCCTGGTCCAGGCCGCCCGCAGGCTCCAGGACGCGGTCCGCAAGGGAGACACCGCCTCCCGGCTGGGCGGCGACGAGTTCGCGGCCCTGATCGTCGGTGACGGCACCCGCGACCGGGCCGCCCGCGAACGGCACATACGGGAACTCGCCGACCGCCTGCGGCTCACGCTCTCCCAGCCGTACCTCATCGACGGCCGGGAGGTCAGGGTCGCCGCGTCCATCGGCGTCGCCTTCGCCGAACCCGGCCTCGGCACCGGTGAGCTGCTGCGCAACGCCGACCTGGCCATGTACCGCGCCAAGGCCGGCGGCAAGGGCCGCGTCGAGCTCTACAAGCCGCAGATGCAGCAGGACGTCGTCCGCAAGGCGGAGCTGGCCACTCGGCTGCGCACCGCGCTGCACGAGGGCGAGTTCGCGCTGCTGCACCAGCCCGTGGTGCGGCTGGACGACGGCCGGATCACGTCGGTGGCCGCGCAGGCCCGCTGGCGTTCCTCGCAGGGGGTGCTCTTCACGCCCGCCGAGTTCCTGCGGGTCGCGGAGGACGGTGACAAGACGGCCGAGCTGGGCCGCTGGGTGCTGGAGGAGTCCGTCGAGCAGGCCGCCGACCGGATCGCGAGCGGACTGACCCTGCCGGTCGTCGTGCGGGTGGGCGCCCGGCGGCTGACGGACCGTTCGCTGCCGCTGGGCTCGGTCGAGGCGCTGCTGACCCGGCACGGGCTGCCGTCCGGTTCGCTGGTGGTCGAGCTCTCCGACACCGACCCCAGGGTGCCGCTGGACGAGCTGGAGCGCCGTCTGGGGGCCTTGAAGCGCCTCGGCGTCCGCATCGCCCTGGACGGCTTCGGCAGCGGCTACGCGGCCCTCACGGCGTTGCGCCGGCTCCCCGTCGACATCCTCAAACTGGACCGCTCGCTGGTCGAGGGTGTCGTCGAGTCCGCGCGGCTGCACAAGATCACCAGTGGGCTGCTGCGGATCGCCGGTGATCTGGGGCTGCAGTCGGTCGCCGACGGCGTGGACCTGCCCGAGCAGGCCGTCGCCCTGCGCGCGATGGGCTGCACCCACGGCCAGGGCATGGCGTTCTGCGGCCCGCTGGACGAGTACCGGCTGCGCCGGGCCCTGGCGACCGGCCGCTTCCCGGTGCCGCACGGGCCCGCCGAACCGGCGTTCGCGGGCGGGGGCGCGGGGGTGTACGCCGGTGGTGCCCACACCGGTGGTGTCGTCGCCGGCGGTGTCACAGCCGTGCTGGGGAGCGCAAGCGCCCTTCGCTCACATAATGAGACTCCCGTCCCACCCACTTGACAGTCGGTGCGCGCCAGGGGGAGGGTCATTGCCATGCGCACCCGAATTCTCGTACTTGGAAAGCGCGTCGGCTGAAGCTGGTGACGTCCGGGCGAACCGGACAGCACCGCGACCCACACCCGGCGCGCTCCCCTCGCTTGCCTTTTGGCACGAGGGGTTTTTTGTTGCACAAAACCCGCGGGCCCCGCCCGCAGCAGGACCGCAACGACCCGCACGACCCTCAGTAAAACCCTCAGCATCGAGAAGAGAATGCCGATGACCGAGCAGGCCACCGGGGCCCATCCGCAGCCGCGGCCCCGATCCGGAGGACAGCACTCCGCGTCCGTCGAGCACGTGACGGGTGCGCAGTCCCTCATCCGTTCTCTCGAGGAGGTCGGCGCCGACACGGTATTCGGCATTCCCGGCGGTGCGATCCTTCCCGCCTACGACCCGCTGATGGACTCCACGCGGGTCCGTCACGTCCTGGTCCGGCACGAGCAGGGCGCGGGCCACGCCGCCACCGGCTACGCCCAGGCCACCGGCCGGGTCGGCGTCTGCATGGCCACCTCCGGGCCCGGCGCCACCAACCTGGTGACCCCGATCGCCGACGCCCACATGGACTCGGTGCCGCTCGTGGCGATCACCGGGCAGGTGGCCTCCAAGGCGATCGGCACGGACGCCTTCCAGGAGGCGGACATCGTCGGCATCACCATGCCGATCACCAAGCACAACTTCCTGGTCACCAAGGCCGAGGACATCCCGCGGACCATCGCGCAGGCGTTCCACATCGCCTCCACCGGCCGCCCGGGCCCGGTCCTGGTCGACATCGCCAAGGACGCCCTCCAGGCGAGGACCACGTTCTCCTGGCCGCCCGTCATGGACCTGCCCGGCTACCGCCCGGTGACCAAGCCGCACGCCAAGCAGATCCGCGAGGCCGCGAAGCTGATCACCGCCGCAAAGCGGCCGGTGCTGTACGTCGGCGGCGGCGTCCTCAAGGCCGGCGCCACCGCCGAGCTGAAGGTCCTCGCGGAGCTGACCGGCGCGCCCGTCACCACCACGCTGATGGCGCTGGGCGCGTTCCCCGACAGCCACCCGCTGCACCTGGGCATGCCCGGCATGCACGGCTCCGTGGCCGCCGTCACCGGACTGCAGAAGGCCGACCTGATCGTCGCCCTCGGCGCCCGCTTCGACGACCGCGTCACCGGCAAGCTGGACAGCTTCGCGCCGTACGCCAAGATCGTCCACGCGGACATCGACCCGGCGGAGATCGGCAAGAACCGCACCGCCGACGTCCCGATCGTGGGCGACGCGCGCGAGGTCATCGCCGACCTCGTCCAGGCCGTCCAGAAAGAGCACAGCGAGGGGCACCAGGGCGACTACACCGCCTGGTGGAAGGACCTCAGCCGCTGGCGCGAGACCTACCCGCTCGGCTACGACCAGCCCTCCGACGGCTCGCTCTCCCCGCAGCAGGTCATCGAGCGCATCGGGCAACTCGCCCCGGAGGACACGATCTTCGCCGCGGGCGTCGGTCAGCACCAGATGTGGGCCGCCCACTTCATCCAGTACGAGAAGCCCGCCACCTGGCTGAACTCCGGCGGCGCGGGCACGATGGGCTACGCGGTCCCGGCCGCGATGGGCGCCAAGGCCGGCGCCCCGGGCCAGACGGTCTGGGCGATCGACGGCGACGGCTGCTTCCAGATGACCAACCAGGAACTCACCACCTGCGCCCTGAACAACATCCCGATCAAGGTCGCCATCATCAACAACGGCGCCCTCGGGATGGTCCGCCAGTGGCAGACCCTGTTCTACAACCAGCGCTACTCCAACACCGTGCTGCACTCCGGCCCGAACGACGTCAACCCGGACGCCAGGGGCACGCGGGTCCCGGACTTCGTGAAGCTGTCGGAGGCCATGGGCTGCTACGCGATCCGCTGCGAGTCCCCGGACGACCTCGACAAGGTCATCGCGGAGGCGAACTCGGTCAACGACCGCCCGGTCGTCGTCGACTTCATCGTCCACGAGGACGCGATGGTGTGGCCGATGGTCGCCGCCGGCACCTCCAACGACGAGATCCTGGCCGCCCGGGACGTCCGCCCCGACTTCGGCGACAACGAAGACGACTGAGCGAGAGAGACGAAAGAGAAATGTCCAAGCACACGCTCTCCGTCCTGGTGGAGAACAAGCCGGGCATCCTGGCCCGGATCGCCGCCCTGTTCTCGCGCCGCGGTTTCAACATCGACTCGCTCGCCGTCGGCGTCACCGAGCACGCCGACATCTCCCGCATCACGATCGTGGTGAGCGTCGACGCCCTCCCTCTGGAGCAGGTCACCAAGCAGCTCAACAAGCTGGTCGAGGTGCTCAAGATCGTCGAGCTGGAGCCGGCCCAGGCCGTTCACCGCGAACTCGTTCTGGTGAAGGTGCGCTCCGACAACGAGACGCGCTCCCAGATCGTCGAGATCGTCCAGCTGTTCCGCGCCAAGACGGTCGACGTCTCCCCGGAGGCCGTGACCATCGAGGCCACCGGCGGCAGCGACAAACTGTCCGCCATGCTCAAGATGCTGGAACCGTACGGCATCAAGGAACTGGTCCAGTCCGGAACGATCGCGATCGGCCGCGGGGCCCGTTCGATCACGGACCGGTCGCTGCGCTCCCTCGACCGGTCGGCCTGAGACACGGAACGGGCGGTCGGCGTCATCCGGCCGCCCGTATACCGAGACCCCGAGACTTCCCTTCCGCCCGCCGTCATACGGTGGGACGCAACACCTGCACCCAAGGAGAGAACCCAAAGTGGCCGAGCTGTTCTACGACGCCGACGCCGACCTGTCCATCATCCAGGGCCGCAAGGTCGCGGTCATCGGCTACGGCAGCCAGGGCCACGCCCACGCCCTGTCGCTGCGTGACTCCGGTGTCGACGTCCGGGTCGGTCTGCACGAGGGCTCCAAGTCCAAGGCCAAGGCCGAGGAGCAGGGCCTGCGCGTGGTGACCCCGGCCGAGGCCGCCGCCGAGGCCGACGTCATCATGATCCTCATCCCGGACCCGATCCAGGCCCAGGTCTACGAGGAGTCCATCGCCCCGAACCTGAAGGACGGCGACGCGCTGTTCTTCGCCCACGGCTTCAACGTGCGCTTCGGCTTCATCAAGGCCCCGGCCGGCGTCGACGTCGCCCTGGTCGCCCCGAAGGGCCCGGGCCACCTGGTCCGCCGCCAGTACGAGGAGGGCCGCGGCGTCCCCGCGATCGCCGCGGTCGAGCAGGACGCCACGGGCAACGCCTTCGCGCTGGCCCTGTCCTACGCCAAGGGCATCGGCGGCACCCGCGCGGGCGTCATCAAGACGACGTTCACCGAGGAGACCGAGACCGACCTGTTCGGCGAGCAGGCCGTGCTGTGCGGTGGCACCTCGGCGCTGGTCAAGGCGGGCTTCGAGACCCTGGTCGAGGCCGGCTACCAGCCGGAGATCGCCTACTTCGAGTGCCTGCACGAGCTGAAGCTGATCGTGGACCTCATGTACGAGGGCGGCCTGGAGAAGATGCGCTGGAGCGTCTCCGAGACCGCCGAGTGGGGCGACTACGTCACCGGCCCGCGCATCATCACCGACGCCACCAAGGCCGAGATGAAGCAGGTCCTCGCCGAGATCCAGGACGGCACCTTCGCCCGGAACTGGATGGACGAGTACCACGGCGGTCTGAAGAAGTACAACGAGTACAAGGACGCGGACTCCGAGCACCTGCTGGAGACCACCGGCAAGCAGCTCCGCAAGCTGATGAGCTGGGTCGACGAAGAGGCGTAGGCCTCGCGGACAGAGGCCGGAGCGCGCTGCTCCGGCCTCTTGTCCATTCCGTCCGGCCACGGACGGGTGATCCTTCCGCGGAGGCATGAGGCGACCTCCGTCGCGGCACTACACTGCTGCCTACATACGCGTTCAGGCCCACAGCGTCGTGCGTCTTCCACGCGGCTAGCCCCTCCCTCCGCCTGCGGCCGTCGGGACGGCCGTCCGCACGCTCCCCCATAGCCATTGAGGGCATGGGAGGCGCCCCCAGACTTGTGAGGACTGACGTGAGCTCGAAACCTGTCGTACTCATCGCCGAAGAGCTGTCGCCCGCGACCGTGGACGCGCTCGGCCCGGACTTCGAGATTCGGCACTGCAACGGAGCGGACCGAGCCGAACTGCTCCCGGCCATCGCCGACGTCGACGCGATCCTGATCCGCTCGGCCACCAAGGTGGACGCCGAGGCGATCGCCGCCGCGCACAAGCTGAAGGTCGTCGCACGAGCCGGCGTCGGCCTGGACAACGTCGACGTCTCCGCCGCCACCAAGGCCGGCGTGATGGTCGTCAACGCCCCCACCTCGAACATCGTGACCGCCGCCGAGCTGGCCTGCGGTCTGCTGCTCGCCACCGCCCGGCACATCCCGCAGGCCAACGCCGCGCTGAAGAACGGCGAGTGGAAGCGGAGCAAGTACACGGGCGTGGAGCTCGCCGAGAAGACCCTCGGCGTCGTCGGCCTCGGCCGCATCGGCGCTCTCGTCGCCCAGCGCATGTCCGGCTTCGGCATGAAGGTCGTCGCCTACGACCCGTACGTGCAGCCCGCGCGCGCCGCGCAGATGGGCGTGAAGGTGCTGTCGCTGGACGAGCTGCTGGAGGTCTCCGACTTCATCACCGTCCACCTGCCGAAGACCCCCGAGACGGTCGGTCTGATCGGTGACGAGGCGCTGCGCAAGGTCAAGCCGAGCGTGCGGATCGTCAACGCCGCGCGCGGCGGGATCGTCGACGAGGAGGCGCTGTACTCGGCGCTGAAGGAGGGCCGCGTCGCCGGCGCCGGTCTCGACGTGTACGCGAAGGAGCCCTGCACGGACTCCCCGCTGTTCGAGTTCGACCAGGTCGTGGCGACCCCGCACCTCGGCGCGTCCACCGACGAGGCGCAGGAGAAGGCCGGCATCGCGGTCGCGCGGTCGGTGCGCCTCGCTCTCGCCGGTGAGCTCGTTCCCGACGCCGTGAACGTCCAGGGCGGCGTCATCGCCGAGGACGTCAAGCCCGGTCTGCCGCTCGCCGAGCGCCTCGGCCGGATCTTCACCGCGCTGGCCGGCGAGGTCGCGGTCCGCCTCGACGTCGAGGTCTACGGCGAGATCACCCAGCACGACGTGAAGGTGCTGGAGCTCAGCGCGCTCAAGGGCGTCTTCGAGGACGTCGTCGACGAGACGGTGTCCTACGTCAACGCCCCGCTGTTCGCGCAGGAGCGCGGGGTCGAGGTGCGGCTGACGACCAGCTCGGAGTCGGCCGACCACCGCAACGTCGTCACGGTGCGCGGCACGCTCTCCGACGGCGAGGAGGTGTCGGTCTCCGGCACGCTGGCCGGTCCCAAGCACCTGCAGAAGATCGTCGCGGTCGGCGAGTACGACGTCGACCTCGCGCTCGCCGACCACATGGTCGTCCTGCGCTACGAGGACCGGCCGGGCGTCGTCGGCACCGTCGGCAAGGTCTTCGGCGAGGCCGGCATCAACATCGCCGGCATGCAGGTCGCCCGTGCCGTCGCCGGCGGCGAGGCGCTGGCCGTGCTGACCGTCGACGACACGGTGCCTCCCGCGGTGCTGGCGGAGGTCGCCGAGGAGATCGGCGCGACGTCGGCTCGTGCCGTGAACCTGGTCTGAGGTTCGCCGTGCGTCTGGGGGCTGCCGCCCCCGGGCCCTCGCTTCGGCCCTGACGGGGCCTCGTCCTCGAACGCCGGACGGGCTGAGACTCTCAGCCCGTCCGGCGTTTTCGTCCGTGCCGCTACTTGTCGCCGACGCGTGTCCTGCGCAGCGTGGCCGTCGCCGCCACCGCGGCCCCCGCGAGGACCACCGCTCCCGTGATCGCCGCGCCCTGCATGCCGGTGGTGAAGGCCTCGCGGGCCGCCGTCGCCAGGGCGTCTCCCGTGCGCCCGGGCAGTCGGCCGGCGACCGCCAGCGCGCCACCGAGCGTCTCGCGGGCCGGGGCCGGCGCCGAGGACGGGATCTCGTGGCGGTAGATCGCGGTGCCGACGGAGCCGAGGACCGCCATGCCCAGCGCGCCGCCGAACTCCGCGCCCGTCTCCAGCAGGGCGGAGGCCGAACCGGCGCGCTCGGCCGGGGCCGTGCCCATCGCCAGGTCCGTCATCTGGGAGATGACCATGACGATCCCGGAGGCGAGGATGCCGCAAGCGCTCAGGACGAGCCACAGGGAGTCGGTGCCGGCCAGGGCGAGCAGGCCGTAGCCGGCCGCGCCGATCGCGAAGCCCGCCGTCACGACGTGGGCCCGGTCGACGCCCTTCTGGACCAGGGAGGTGGCCAGCGGCGCCGCCATGCCGATCGGCACCGAGGGCAGCAGCGCCCACAGCGCCGCCTCCAGCGCGCTTTTGCCGAGGACCGACTGCAGGTACTGCGTGGTGAAGAACGCCGAGCCCAGCATCCCGAACGAGGAGAGAAGGTTCAGGGCGACGGCGGGGCCGAAGCCGGGGCCGCGGAACAGGGCGGGGGAGATCATCGGATCGGCGGCCGTGCGCTGGCGGTGGACGAACAGGGCGGCGAAGAGCAGCCCCAGGGCGATCGAGACGACGTACTCGGTGTGGCAGCCCTGCACGGCGATCTCCTTCAGGCCGTAGACCACGGGGAGCACGGCGGCCGTCGACAGCGGGACGCTCGGCCAGTCGAAGCGGCCCGGGGCCGGGTCGCGCGACTCGGGCAGCAGGATCGGGCCGAGGGCCAGCAGCAGCACCATCGCGGGCAGGTTGACCAGGAAGACCGAGCCCCACCAGAAGTATTGGACCAGGACACCGCTCATCACCGAGCCGAGGGCGATGCCGCCCGTCATGACGCCGGACCACAGGCCGATCGCCTTCGCGCGCTGGCCGGGGTCGGTGAACATCGTGCGGATCAGGGCCATCGTCGAGGGCATCAGGGTCGCGCCGCCGACGCCGAGCACCGCGCGGGCGGCGATCAGCGTCCCGGCGCTGTCGGCGTAGGCCGCGGTCAGCGAGGCGGCGCCGAAGGCGGCCGCGCCGATCAGCAGCAGCCTGCGGTGCCCGACGCGGTCGCCGAGCGAGCCCATCGTCATCAGCAGACCGGCCAAGACGAACGCGTAGACGTCGAAGATCCACAGCTGCTGGGCGCCGCTGGGTTCGAGGTCCGCGTTGATCGCGGGGATGGCGAAGTAGAGGACGGAGACGTCCATGGAGACCAGGAGCAGCGGCAGCATCAGCACGCCGAGCGCGGTCCATTCGCGGCGGCCGGCGCGAGCGGCCGGGGGTGTGGCGGTGCTCGTCGGGTTCGTCATGACGGTGACTGTACGAGCGTATTAAACGATTGTCTAGGACGGCTGTATAAGTCAGTTGTCTAGGACGTCTGTATGGACCGGAGGTAGGGTGGCGGGCATGGGACACCGCGAGGATCTGCTCGAAGGCGCCAAGCGCTGCCTGCTGGAGAAGGGGTTCGTGCGCACGACGGCGCGCGACGTCGTCAAGGAGTCGGGGACCAACCTCGCGTCGATCGGCTACCACTACGGGTCGAAGGACGCCCTGCTGGTGCGGGCCTACGTCGCCCTGATCGAGGGCCTCGGCGACAGTTTCGACCCCGGCTGGGGCGCGGGCGGCACGAGCACGTCGGCCCCGGGGTCGCTGGAACGCTTCCAGGAGGTCTGGGCGAACATCATCCGTTCGCTGCCCGAGGCCCGGCCGGTGTGGATGCTGAGCCTCGAAGTCATCCTCTACGCGGACCGGTTGCAGGAGGTGCGCACCCTCCTCGCGGCGGCGCAGGAGGAGGGGCGCTCGGGGATCGTGCCCCTGTTCACCGGCGTCCCCGAGGAGGAACTCGACAAGGAGACCGTCGACTCGGAGGGCCGCTTCTACCAGACCCTGCTGAACGGGCTCATGGTCCAGTGGCTCTTCGACCCACCGTCGGCGACCGACGCGACGCAGCTCACCGAGGGGCTGCGGCGGGTGATCGCGGGCGTCGCACGCGACTGAACCGCCCGTCGCGAGCGGTCCGGGCGGCCGGGGGCCCGGTCAGGTCGGTCGGCCGGGGGCCCGGTCACGGCAGCCGGGCCGCCTTCAGCGTCATGTGCAGCAGCAGTCGGTCCTCGCCGTCGTCCAGGTCCAGGCCCGTCAGCTGCTCCACTCGCGACAGCCGGTAGTACAGGGTCTGCCGGTGGATGCCCAACTCCGCTGCCGTGCGCCCGGCCTGGCCCGCGCAGTCGAGGTACACCTCGGCGGTGCGGGCGAGTTCCTGGTGGGCGGGCGCCAACAAGGGCCGCACGGTGGGATCCTGGGCGGCGGCGGGCGGCAGCGCGGTCAGCAGACGATAGGGGCCGACGGACGCCCATCGCGCGACCGGGCCGAGGCGCGGCTCCGCCAGCGCGGCCCGCGCCGAAGCCGACGCCTCCTCCCAGGCCGCCCCGAGCTCGGCCAGCCCGACCCGCCCGGCGGCCACCCCCGCCGCCGCCTGCGCCGCCCGCTCCAGCAGACGCGCCGCCGCGGACGTGGCCGGCGTGAGGGCGTCCGCGGACCGCAGCCGCACCAGCACCGCCAGGCACTGGCCGGCCGTCGCCCACGGCACCGTGCACAGGGCCGTCGCGCCGGGCAGGGTGCGCAGCGAGGGCGCCTCGTCCGGGTCGGCGGACGGCCAGGGGGCCACGCACACCACCGTGTGGGGGCCGTCCGCGCGGGCGCCGAGCGCCGTGCGCAACTCCGCCACCGCCATGTCCCGGGGCCAGCCCCGCCCGGCGGTGAGCACCGCGCGCAGTTCCCGGGTGAGATCCGCGCCGTGCTGGGCCTCGTCCGCGAGCAGGGCGCCGATCCGCACGGTCACCTCCATGGCGGCCGCCAGCTGCGCGTCCGTGGGGCCGGGGTCGTCGTCCAGCAGCCAGACGTAGCCGAGGGCGACTCCCCGGTGCCGGACCGGGAGGCAGACGCGGCCCCGGTAGACGCCCGCCTCCGGGGTCGGCGGGATGCGGACCGGGCCGGTGGCGCGGGTGATGCCGAAGCCCTCGAACCAGGTGCGCACCGCCGTCGTCGAGCGCCGGGTCAGGATCGAGCGGGTGCGCACCGGGTCCAGCGCGGACGCGTCCAGCTCGTCGTCGCTGTCGTACGCCCCGAACGCGATCAGCTCGAAGTCGCGGTTCTCCAGGGTCGCGGGGGCGCCCAGCAGCTCCGAGATCTCGTCGACCAGCTCCTGGTAGTCACCCGCGTGGGAGGAGGACGCGGCATCGGCTGTCACATCGGCATTGTCCCCCATCTCCGCCCGCCCTTCATACATCTGTCTGAGATCCGCGGCACGGATGCGTGACAGCTGTCGATGGCCGACGATCGGAGAGGTCCTTAGGTTTCACGGTGGTTCTCCGTGCCGTTCCGGGATCGTCCGGCATCGGCCTCGTATGGGTTCGTATGTGGAGGTGCCCCGTGCTGGGTCCCGTGATTCTCGCCGCGTCGCGCAGCGACCGGATGCGTCGCCTGATCTCGGCGGCCCCGGTGACGAAGCAGGTCGTGGACCGCTTCATCCCCGGTGAGACCGTGGACGACATCGTGCCGATCATCGAGGAGCACGTCGCCCGGGGGCTGGAGCTGACGATGGACGTCGTCGGCGAGGACATCACCACCCCCGATCAGGCCGCCGCCGCCCGGGACGCCTACCTGGAGCTGGTCGACCGGCTCGGGGAGCTGGAGCTCGGCGAGCGGGTGGAGATGTCCGTCAAGCTGTCGATGTTCGGCCAGGCGCTGGACGGAGGCCACGAGCTGGCCCTCGCCAACGTCCGCCCGGTGGTCGAGGCCGCGGCCGCCATCGGCACCACCGTCACCCTGGACGCCGAGGACCACACCACCCTCGACTCGATGTTCGCCATCCACGAGGAGCTGCGGAAGGACTTCCCGCAGACCGGCTGCGTCATCCAGGCCTACCTCTTCCGCACCGAGGCCGATGCCCGCCGCCTCGCCGCGAGCGGCAGCCGGGTGCGGCTCGTCAAGGGCGCCTACAAGGAGCCCGCCGAGGTCGCCCACCAGCACAAGCACGAGATCGACAAGGCGTACGTCCGGGTCCTGCGCACGCTGATGGAGGGTGACGGGTATCCGATGATCGGCTCCCACGACCCCCGCCTGATCTCCATCGCGCAGGAACTCGCCCGCAAGGCCGGCCGCAAGCCCGACGAGTACGAGTTCCAGATGCTGTACGGGATCCGGGGCGACGAACACCTGCGGCTCGCCGCCGAGGGCCACCGCATGCGCGTCTACACCGCCTACGGCACCGACTGGTACGGCTACTTCATGCGCCGGCTCGCGGAGAAGCCCGCCAACCTGCGGTTCTTCGTCCGCAGCATGCTCACCCGAGACTGAGCGGGCTGAGCCCGCACCTCACCCGCATCACCCGCATCACCCGCTCAGAAGGAGTAACGGAAGACATGGACGCGGTAACCCAGGTCCCCACCCCCGTCAACGAGCCGGTGCACGGCTACGCCCCCGGCTCGCCGGAGCGCGCCCGGCTGGAGGCCAGGCTCAAGGAGCTCGCCGACAACCCGATCGACCTGCCCTGCACCATCGGCGGCGAGCGGCGGATGGGCGGCGGCGAGCGGTTCGACGTCGTGCAGCCGCACAACCACAAGGCCCGCCTCGGCACGTACGCCAACGCCACCCGGCGGGACGCCCAGGACGCGATCGACGCGGCCCTCGCCGCCGCACCCGCCTGGCGCGCGATGTCCTTCGACGACCGCGCCGCGATCATCCTGCGCGCCGCCGAGCTGCTCGCCGGCCCCTGGCGCGAGACGCTCGCCGCGTCCACCATGCTCGGCCAGTCGAAGACCGCCCAGCAGGCGGAGATCGACTGTCCCTGCGAGCTGGTCGACTTCTGGCGCTTCAACGTCGCCTACGCCCGCCAGATCCTGGCCGAGCAGCCGCCGGCCAACTCCCCGGGCGTCTGGAACCGTCTCGACCACCGCCCGCTGGAGGGCTTCGTCTACGCGATCACGCCGTTCAACTTCACGGCGATCGCGGGCAACCTGCCGACCGCGCCCGCGCTGATGGGCAACGTGGTCGTGTGGAAGCCGTCCCCGACGCAGACGCACGCCGCCGTGCTGCTCATGCGGTTGCTGGAGGAGGCCGGTCTGCCCAAGGGCGTCATCAACCTCGTCACCGGCGACGGCCTGGAGGTCTCCGAGGTCGCCCTGACCCACCGCGACCTCGCCGGCATCCACTTCACGGGGTCCACCAAGACCTTCCAGTACCTGTGGAAGACGGTCGGGGCGAACATCGAGAACTACCGCTCCTACCCCCGCCTGGTCGGCGAGACCGGCGGAAAGGACTTCGTCGTCGCCCACCCGAGCGCCGACCGCGCGGTGCTGAAGACGGCCCTCACCCGGGGCGCCTTCGAGTACCAGGGCCAGAAGTGCAGCGCGACCTCGCGGGCCTACATCCCGGCGTCGATCTGGAACTCGGGCTTCAAGGAGGAGTTCGCGGCCGAGGTCGACCAGCTCACGATGGGCGACGTCACCGACCTGTCCCACTTCGTCGGCGCCGTCATCGACGAGCGGTCCTTCGCCAAGAACAAGGCCGCCATCGACCGCGCCAAGGCGGATCCGACGTGCACGATCGTCGCCGGCGGCTCCTACGACGACTCGGTCGGCTACTTCGTCCGCCCGACCGTCGTCGAGTGCACCGACCCGGAGAACGAGGTCTTCACGACCGAGTACTTCGGCCCGTTCCTCGCCGTGTACGTGTACGAGGACGACCAGTACGACGCCATGCTGACGCAGATGGAGTCGGTGTCGGACTACGCGCTGACGGGCTCGGTCATCGCGGGCGACCGCGCGGCGGCCGCGTACACGATGGAGAAGCTGCGCTACGCGGCCGGCAACTTCTACATCAACGACAAGTCGACCGGCGCCGTCGTCGGTCAGCAGCCCTTCGGCGGCGGCCGCGCCTCCGGCACCAACGACAAGGCCGGCGCCCCGCAGAACCTGACGCGCTGGACCCTGACCCGCGCCATCAAGGAGACCCTGGTCCCGCCGACCGACTACACGTACCCGCACATGGGCTGACGTCGCCGTCGCAGGACGCGGGTAGGG
>NZ_JBHVYK010000070.1:18031-41147 GCF_042880855.1 Streptomyces sp. NPDC058291 | reverse complement strand
GCGGGAGCCGCGCGCGCCGGGCCACCGGGGCCCGCCGCGCGCCGGCTCCCGCCCCACTGGGCGCTACCGCTTCAGGATTCGTACCGACAGACCGTCTGCCGTGTACACCGGTACGGCTCGCAGACGGTCGGAGTTCAGTTCGACACGGTCGAACTGCCCGCGCAGCGCCGCGGCGCGGACCACCGGGACGACCGTCCCGGCCGCCGGCGGCCGGTCGGCGTCCAGGCGCAGCGACAGCGCCGAGCCCCGCTCGAGCCGGACCCGCCCGGACACCGTGAGGACGGGCCCGTGGTGTCCGCGCAGCGTCAGGTCCAGCACCGCGCCCGACCCCTGGGACCACGCGCCGCGCACCCGGACCGGCGCGCCCGCGCGCAGTGTGCCGCCGGTCAGCCGCACGTCTCCCTGCCCGAGGGCGTCGGGGTGCCCGGCGACGAGCACGCCCTCCTCCAGCACGGTGCCGCCGTGGTAGCGGTTGTGGCCGGTCAGGGTGAGCGTGCCGGACCCGCGCTTGGTCAGGCCGCCCTCGCCCTCGATGTCGTTGCGCCAGGCGTCGGCCGCGTGGAAGCCGCCCTTGGCCGCGTCCAGGGTGACCGTGACGTCGTGGTCGAAGGCGCCGTAGCCGTCCGCGGCCGCGAACAGATGGAGCCGGCCCCACTGCTCGAAGCCGTCCAGCAGGACGTAGCCGGAGGGCAGCGCCGTCGTGCGCAGCACGTCCCGGCGCTGGGCCGCGGTGAGGTAGGGCTGCCGTGTCTCCAGCAGCACCTCGGCGCCCTTGGGCACGGTCAGCGGCTCCCTGCGGCCCTCCCGGGGCAGGACGTAGGTCAGCCGGGGCTCGACGGCGCGGGCGTTCGCCTCGCGGTCGGCGTACTCGTCGAGGGCGTCGGAGTGCGCGTAGGCGAACAGGGTGTCGGGGGTCGTGCCGGTCTTCCCGGTGAAGTAGGCCAGGGCCTGGGCGCGGGCGGCGGCCTTGAGTTCGGCGTTGGCCGGGTCGGCGAGCGTGGCGGCTGCCAGCGCGGTGGCCATGACGCGGCCGCCGAGGACGTCGACGGTGGAGTGCATGCCGGAGACGATCCGGGTGTGGCTGAGCTGCAGGGCGCGTGTCACCAGCTCCTGGAACCGCTCGGGGACGGCGTACGCGTACGCCAGCGACGCCAGGTGGAAGGCGTTGGTGTGGCCGCTCGGGAAGCCTCCGTCGTCGGCGGGGGAGGCGCCGCGCTGGCGCAGCAGCTGCGGGACGACGACCACCTGGGAGTCGTAGACCGGGTAGCCGAGCGCGTCGGTCCTCCCGGTGTCGACGACCTGGCTGTTCTCGTTCATGCGCCACGGCCGCGGGTACTGGTAGGCGTACTTGCCCGGGTTGCCGGAGGCGAACGGGCCGCGCACGGTGTCGACGAGCTGGGCGACCAGGCCGAGGTCGGACGTGTGCGAGCCGGCGCCGAGCGTGGAGCCGGCGGGCGCGTCGGCGGGCACGGCGTCGTCGATCTTGGTGGCGGGGACGGCGTCCGGCGCACGGGTGATCGACGTGACCGCCTTGGCGCCGGTCCGGTACAGCTCCGCCAGCGGGCCCAGAGCGGCGATCATCGCGTAACTCTGGTGCTGGCGGTCGTAGACGAACGCCTCCTTGCCCTGCGCCTCGGTGCGGGCCCGGGTGATCGCGGCGCAGTACCGCATGTTGGCGCGCAGGATGTCGGGCCGCAGGGGCGCGCCCGTGTTCCAGGCGGAGCCGGTCTTCCACACGCGGGCGAATCCGCCGAGGGCGCGCACCACGGCGTTCGTCTCGGGCGTCAGGTTGGCCGCGACGTTCGTCCTGTAGTCGTCGACGAACGCGAGCGGGGCCGTGGCGGCCTTGGCGTCGGCGGCGCCCAGCCACGAGACCAGCGTGGGGGCGGCGACCAGGGCCGCCGAGCCCCCGAAGGAGATGTGCAGAAAGCGCCTGCGGTTCACGGCCGAGGGGGAGGAGGGCCCGGCGGATGACGGCATGGGTGTGCCTCTCGTGGTTTCGCGGCCGCGAGGCCGCAGGGAAGAGGTGCGATCATGGGCGGCTCGTCGTCCTGGCGACGACTCGTGAGCCGGATGAAGCGTCCGAGCGAAGATCTACGGCCGTGCCGTGTCGCGTCCGCGATGAGCCGGGGACCGGCGCGTGTCGCCGAGGTGAACGTGAGGGCGGCGGCTCACAGCAGCGACCGCGCCAGCGCCAGCGCGCCCTCGACCGGCGCCGAGGTCAGCCGCCGCGGCCGTGCTCTTGGCAGGTCGGCGGCGAGCGCGGCGGTGAAGGCCTCGTACAGCGCGGGCTGACCGAGGACGGCGCCGCCCGCCACGACCACGTCGTCGACGGCGACCCCGCGCGCGGCGAGCCGGACCACGAGCGCGGCCAGGGCCCGGCCGGCCTCGGCGATCACTTCGCCGGCGAGCGCGGAGCCCGCGGCGGCGGCCGCGAAGACGACGGGGGCGTGCCGGCCCCACTCGGCGGAGACGTCCGTGGCGCTCTCCAGCGCCGCGCCGAGCGCCGGGACCTCGGGCACACCGAGCGAGGCGAGCAGACCGAGCGCGAGCGCGTCGGGTTCCTCGCCCCGGTCGTGCGCGGCCCACACGGCCCGGGCCGCCTCGCGGACCAGACCGGCGCCGCCGCCCTCGTCGCCGAGGACCGCGCCCCAGCCGCCCACCTGGACGGCGGCGCCGTCGGGCAGCCGGCCCACCGCCACCGAGCCGGTGCCGGCCACCAGGCCGACGCCCTGGTCCAGTCCCGCGGCGAGGACGAGCAGTTCGGCGTCGCCCACGACGCGCGTGGGCACGCCGAGCAGTTCCTGCAGCGCGACCCGGATCCGCGCGCACTGCAGGGCGGTCTCACACGCGTGGGCCCCGACGGCGAGCGCCGACGGGAGCGCGCCCGGGGGAAGGGCCTCGTGGACGAGATCGGCCAGCCTGCGGGCCGCGGCGGCCGGTTCGTGCGGCCGCCAGCCGCTGGTGGCGCGGACGTGGTCGGCCACGACGTCGTCGCCCGCGAGCGCGCGCAGCTGCGTCTTCGTGCCGCCCACGTCGACGCCGACCACGAGGGGGCTCGAAGGGGGAGAGTCCTGCACGGATCCTCTTTCGTCGGTGCGCCGGAAAGCTGCGACGGCGGGCGAACCGTGTGACCACGCGAGAGTGACTTGGTGACCTAGGGAAGCCCCGGGACGGGCCTCTGACGAAGCACGGCAGGCGTATACCGTGAAGTTCGTTAGGAAGTTAACTAACGAAGTACAGTGCGTCAAGAGGTATCGCGCACCCGACCACCGAGGGGCCCGTCGGGCCGTAGGGGAGCGGGAACGCGCGACGTCGGCGCATCCCATCGCCGGCCGCCCGCCGAGACCGTCGACCGGGCGCGCGGCCCCGTACCCGTGTGGGGGAATCTGTGGAACTCGACGTGGTGCAAGCCCCCCGCCTGACGGAGAGCGCGAGCGCCGTGTTCGCCGTGCTGGCCAAGGCGGGCAGCGCGACCCGGCCGCAGCTCGCGAGTCTGGCGGGGCTGTCCAAGCCGACGGTGTCCTCCGCCGTGGCGGAGCTGGAGGGCGCCCGGCTGGCCGCGCGCTCCGGCACCGCCTCCAGCGGCACCGGCCGCTCCGCCGCCGTCTACTGCCTGGGCCCGGCCGCCGGCGCCGTGCTGGCCGTCGACCTCGGCCCCGCCCTCACCCGGGTCCGGGGCTGCGCTCTGGACGGCGCGCCGCTCGCCGAGGCCACGGCCTCCCGCGCGGACGCGGCCGACGCCGTGCGCGAGGCGCTCGCCGCGCTGCCCGCGGGCGTTCCGCTGCGCTGCATCGTCGTCGCCGTCGGTGACGTCCTCGCGCCCGACCGGCAGGGCAGCGGCATGCGCCCCGCCACCGCCAAGGCGGGACCGGTCTTCGACGCCATGGCCGTCGCGCTGCCCCCCGGCGTCCCCGTTCACCTGGAGAACAACGTCAACTGCGCCGCGCTCGCGGAACTGCACGAGGGCGCCGCCCGGGGCCGCCACACCTTCGGATATCTGCGGATCGGCGTCGGCGTGGGCCTGGGCATCGTCGTCGGGGGGCAGGTGCTGCGCGGCTCGAACGGCGCCGCCGGAGAGCTGGCGCGGCTGCCCTACCCCTGGGACGACGACCGCGAGCCGCGCCAGGAGGCGCTGGAGGAGTACATCGGCGCGCGCTCCCTGCTGCGCCGGGCCGGAGCGGCCTGGCAGGCCTGCGACGGACCGTGCCCGCGCACCACCGACCGCCTCTTCGCGCTCGCCGGACGGGGCCATGGGACGGCGCGGGCCGTGATCGCCCGGCACGCCGTCGACGTGGGCCGCCTCGCCGCCGCCGTGACCGCCGTGCTGGACCCCGGACTGATCGTGCTGGGGGGCGGCACCGGCGCGGATCCGCAGCTCCTGCCCGGTGTGCGGGCCGAGCTGGCGCGGCTGAGCTGGCCCACCGAGGTGGTCAGCAGCACGGTCGGGGATTCCGGCACCGTCGCGGGCGCGGCACGGCTCGCGGTCGCCCGGGGAGTCCAAACCGTGACCGAGGCCGCGCGGGCCAAGGATTGACGGCCCGCGACTCGGTCTGCCAATGTCCGGACAAGCGCTTTCTAAGTCGGTCGGGACATCGGCTTGGGGTGAGCGTCCCGCCCGTACCCGCAGCGGTACGGCAGCCGCACGAGGGCGTGCTCGTACGGTGACGGCCCGCAGGCCGGGGAACGCACCCGCAGGAGCGACGCGGCCGGGCGAGGCCGCGCCCCCGGGGAGCGCGCATCCGAGAACCCAGCACCCGTGCCGCAGCGACCGGCCCGGAAATCCGTCACGCACATCCAGGGAGGACCCGGTGGGTCACCAGCTCTCACGCAGAACCCTCTTCCGCACCGCAGGCGGACTTGCCGCCGCCGGCGCGCTCGGCAGCTCGCTCGCCGCCTGCTCCGGCGGCACCGGAGCCGGCAGCACCAACAGCAAGCTGACCATGACCTGGTGGGGCAGCGACGAGCGTCACGCGGCCTACAAGAAGGCGCTCGCGACGTTCCAGAAGGCCAACCCGAAGATCGAGATCCAGGAGACCTACCAGGGTTACGACGGGTACTTCGACAAGTTCAACACCAACGTCGCCGGCGGCAGCGCCCCCGACCTGATGCAGATGGACACCGCGCTGGTGGCCCAGTACGCCCGCAAGGGCGTCCTCGCCCCGCTCGACGAGTACGTCGGCAAGTCCCTCGACCTGACCGGCTTCTCCAAGACGCTCCTGGCCAACGGCACCGTCGACGGCAAGCTGTACGGCGTGCCGTCCGGCATCGGCGTCAACCAGCTCACCGTCAACCGCAGCGGCCTGGAGAAGCTCGGCCTGAAGCTGCCGGACCGCGAGTGGACCTGGGCCGACCTGAAGTCGATCTCCCAGCAGGTCCACAAGAAGAGCGGCGGCAAGATCTACGGCGTCGACGACGGCGGCGGCTCCACCCTCCAGTGCTTCGAGGTCTTCGCCCGGGAGAAGGGCCAGACCTTCTTCTCCGACGACGGCAAGAAGATCGGCTTCACCCCGGACACCCTCCAGGAGTGGTGGGAGTACTGGGCGGAGATGCGCAAGATCAATGCCTCCCCGCCGCCGGCGATCACCTCGGCCGCGCACAACGACCTCACCAAGAACGCGGTCGTCATCGGCAAGGCGCTGTTCACCTTCGACTCCGGCGTCTACGGCGCGGGCGGCTCGATCACCGACGCGCGGCTGGACTTCCTGCCGACCCCGCAGGGCGACTTCTCCGGCGCGCGCGAGGGCAACTTCGTCAACGGCGGCGTGCTGCTGAGCACCACCGCCAAGAGCAAGCGCATCGCCGACTCCGTCAAGATCATCACCTACATCGCGCAGGATCCCACCGCGATCAAGGACTTCCAGCTGCTGCGCGGCATCCCGCCGACGGACAAGGCCCGCAAGCTGATCTCCGCGGGGCTGACCGAGACGGACAAGCTGAACATGGCCAACGCCGACTACATCTCCCAGCGCGTCGCCAAGGCGACCAACGCGCTGCCCAACCCGGTGCCCCCGCCCCAGGGCGCCGACCAGGTCTGGGACCTGCTGTTCCAGTCCAACCTCGCCGTCGCCTTCGGCAAGAAGTCCATCAAGGCGCAGCTCAGCGCGTTCTTCGACCAGGCGGCAGGGATCCTGTCCGCCTAGGGCGCGCAGCACACGGAAACACCGGGAGAGGGTCAGGGAGATGAGTATGACCACCGCGAAGACCGACGAGGTCGTGAAGGGGGCGCCGGCTCCGGCCACCCCGTCCGACCGACGGGAGCGCGACCGCATGCGACGCCGTCTCGCCAGACGGCGGGGCGGAGGCTGGTGGCCCTACCTCTTCCTGGCCCCCTGGTTCGTCGGCCTGCTCGGCCTGACGATCTACCCGATGCTGGACTCGCTGTACCTGTCCTTCACCGACTTCGACCTGCTCACGCCCGCGCAGTGGGTGGGCACGAAGAACTACGAGCGGATGTTCGCCCACGACCCGGTCTTCTGGGACACGGTGCACGCCACGCTCCTGTACGTCGTCGTGTCGGTCCCGCTGAAGCTCGCGCTCGCGCTCGGCGTGGCCATGCTGCTCAACCGGGACCTGAGGGGCATCGGCCTGTACCGGGCCGCCTTCTACCTGCCCTCGCTGCTCGGCGGGGCGGTCGCCGTCGCGATCGTGTGGCGTCAGGTCTTCGGCGGCGACGGTCTGTTCAACGACTTCCTCGGCTGGTTCGGCATCGAGGGCCAGGACTGGATCTCCAGCCCGGACACCGCGATCTACACGCTGATCCTGCTCGCCGTCTGGCAGTTCGGCACCCCGATGGTCATCTTCCTCGCCGGTCTGAAGCAACTGCCCAAGGACGTGTACGAGGCGGCCGAGATCGACGGCGCCGGCCCCGCGACCCGGTTCTTCCGGATCACCCTGCCGCTGCTCACCCCGATCGTCTTCTTCAACGTCGTCCTGCAGATCATCGACGCGTTCAAGACGTTCACCCCCGCCTTCGTCGTCAGCAACGGCACCGGCGGGCCCCTCAACTCGACGATGCTGTACTCCCTCTACCTGTACAAGAAGGGCTTCACCGACCTCCAGATGGGATACGCCTCGGCCCTGGCCTGGGTGCTGTTCCTGGTCATCGCAGGCTTCACGGCGGTCAACTTCATCGCCAGCCGTTACTGGGTCCACTACGACGACTGACGATCGACGTCCGAGCGAGGAGTCCTTCCCATGTCCGCCACCACCCCGAACGCGTCGCCGCTGCAGAAGCTCCGCTCGGCCACCGGCGCCCGCCGCATCTTCCTCCACACCGTGCTCATCGGCGTGGCGATCGTCATGCTCTATCCGCTGCTGTGGATGCTCAGCAGCTCGATCAAGCCCGACACCGAGATCTTCACCCATCCCGGGCTGATCCCGGACAAGCTCAACCCGGCGAACTACTCGCGCGGCTGGAGCGGCTCCGGCAACTCCTTCTCGCTCTACATCACCAACTCGCTGATCGTCACGATCGGCGCGGTGATCGGCAACGTCATCTCCTGCTCGCTGGCCGCCTACGCCTTCGCGCGCTTCGAGTTCCGCGGCAAGAAGATCTGGTTCGGCCTGATGCTCGGCACGCTGATGCTGCCCACGCAGGCCGTGCTCATCCCGCAGTACGCGATCTTCTACAACCTGACCTGGATCAACACCTACCTGCCGCTGATCGTGCCGAAGTTCCTGGCCACGGACGCCTTCTTCATCTTCCTGATGGTCCAGTTCATCCGCTCCATCCCGCGCGAGCTCGACCACGCGGCCATGATGGACGGGGCCAACCCCTGGCAGATCTACTGGAAGATCATCCTGCCGCTGATGAAGCCGGCCCTGGTCACCACCACGATCTTCACCTTCATCTGGACCTACGACGACTTCCTGCACCAGCTCGTCTACCTCCAGCAGAACGACAAGTTCACCGTCCCCCTCGGCCTGACCCTGTTCCTGGACCAGACCAGCGGCTCGTCGTACGGCGCGATGTTCGCCATGTCGACCCTCGCCCTCCTGCCCACCCTCATCTGCTTCCTCGTCTTCCAGAAGAGGCTGGTCGAAGGTCTGGCGACCTCCGGCATGAAGGGCTGACCCGGCGTGCACCTCCTCCATCAGCGCGGCCCGCTGCACGACCTGCCCGACACCCCCGAGGCGTACGACGCCGTCCTCGCCGACGTCGCCGACCAGGCCCTGCGCCGGCTGACGCCGGACGGAAACCTCGAACACCCCGACTGCGTCGACGACATCGGCGACACCTCCCTCGGCATCACCTCCCTGCTGGCCCTGGCCTGGCAGCGCACCAAGGACCCGCGCCTGCCGGAGGCGGTGCGCCGCAGCCTCGCCTTCCACCTGCGCGAGCGGGTCTACCGGGAGGACAACCCCGGCTACCCCAACCTGACGGCACGCGGCTCGGGGCTGCCGTACGCGCGCTACACCCTGGCCGCCGGCGCCCACCCGATCGGCGACTGGCCGAGCACCGTGTGGGCGCTGCTCCAGGCCGTGAACGTCCTCGACGCGGCGGACGGCCTGGTCGACGACGCGCAGCGGACCGAACTGCTGGAGACGGCCCGCGGCTACTGGAGCTGGCTGACCGAGGCGACCTTCTTCAACCCCCAGGAGGCCGGCAACCAGGCGATCGGCTGCGTGGTGGGCGGACTGATGCTCGCCCGTCACCTGACCGCCGCCGAGGGGGAGCGGGTGCGTGCGCGCGCGCTCGCGCTGTACACCGACGAGATCCGCGCCCACCGGGTCCGCGACCGTGGCGCCCTCCTGCCCCCCGAACACGGCGGCGCCTACGACAACAACTACGGCCCGATCTCCCTGTCGTTCCTCGCGCAGGCGCACCGGGTCAGCGGCGAGGAGATGTTCGCCGAGGACGGCGACGCCCTCGCCCGCTACCTCGACGCCCGCCTCACCGGCGGCGGCTTCGACAACGGCGGCCCCCGCTACAGCGAGCAGCACTCGGCCTTCGAGTCGGTGCTGGGCCTGCGCTACTTCGGCGCCCGGATCGGCGCCGACCTCGGCCGCTACCGGGGCGACAGCCGCTGGGCCCGGCACGCCGTCAAGGCGGACGGCGGGGTCGACGGGCACTTCGCGTGGATGCTGGTATGGCAGATCCAGGACACCACCCGCTGGCACCGTGAACCGTCCCCGCGCGCGGCGCGCCACCAACTGCGCTCCGGCGCCGTCTCCGTGGCCTTCGACGACCGGATGACCCCGGCGGTGATCGAGGCGGGCGGCGCCTACCTCCTGGCCGCCGCCGTCAACCGCCAGCACGGCTTCGGGCCGGTCTGCGACGGCTTCCTGCTGTGCCGCCCGATGGGCCGGGTCCGCGTCCGCGACGTCCGCGCCGACGGCCTGACCGCCAAGCTCGTCACCAAACCCGTCGTCGGCCGCGATCACGTCCTGCGGTACGTGCGCTCCCTGTACGTCACCGACGGCGCGACCCTGTGGACGACGGTCGCCGTGGAACGCCTCGACGCGACGCCGTACCTGCTGGCCGGTCTGCCCTACGCCGAGGACGACGGCGACCGGGTGCGCCGTACGGCGCGGGCCGCCGTCTCCTCGGCGGGCGCCCTGCGCCTGACGCACCCCGAGGCGACGGGCCCGGACCACTTCGACGCCCGCGCCGAACTCACCCAGGAGCAGGCCGCCTTCGCCCTCGCCGCCGACCCGCGCGGCTACGGCGACCCGGACGAAGGCTGGCGCCACCTGGTCGCCTCGACGGCGCTGGAGGCCGGCCCGATCGCGGACGCGCCGGACGACCTGCACGTGTTCGCGGTGCGCTACGGCGTCGAGGAGCCGTTCACCGCGTCCGCGGAACGCGGCCAAGAGGGCCTGACCGTGCGCACGGACGCCTTCGTCGCCCTCCTCGGGCCGGACGACGCGCACGGCGAGCCGGAACTGACGCTGCGCGCCACCGGCCGCTGAGCCCCGGCCGCTGAGCGTCGGCGTCGGTGATCGGATCGGCCGGGTCGCCCGGATCGCCCAGATCGCCCAGGCCGCCCAGGCCGCCCGGGTCGCCCAGATCGCCCAGGTCGCCCGGGCCGCCCGGGCCGCCCGGGTCGGCTCCGCTGCGCGCGGCGGCGACCACGCGGTCCGGACCTCACAGGGGCAGCGGCACCACCAGGTCGGCCGCCTCCCGCGTCGCCGCGACCAGCTCGGCGTTGCGCTGATCGCTCCTCGCCACCCAGGCGACCGCCTCCTCGTGACCCTTGCCGAACTCCTCGTGCCGGGCGACCAGCCGGCGCACCCGCTCGTCCTCGTCGCTCTCGCAGAACCACACCTCGTCCAGCGCGGCCCGCACCCGCCGCCACGCCCCCGTGTCCAGCAGCAGGTAGTTGCCCTCCGTGACGACCAGCCGGACCGCGGGCGCCACGGGCACGGCCCCCGCGAGCGGCTGCTCCAGCACCCGCTCGAAGCCGGGCGCGTACACGACGTCCTCGCCGTCCGCCTCGTCCCGCAGCCTGCGCAGCAGCGCCGCGTACCCGGCCGCGTCGAAGGTGTCCGGCGCGCCCTTGCGGTCCCGGCGGCCGAGCCGGTCGAGCTCGGCGTCGGCCAGGTGGAAGCCGTCCATCGGGACCTGCGCCGCCCACGGCTCGCCCGCGCCGTTCAGCTCCCGCACCAGGCGCCGCGCCAGAGTCGTCTTGCCCGCGCCGGGACTCCCGGCGATGCCGAGCAGCGCGCGCCCGCCCCCTTCGGCGAGGGAACGGGCCCGGCACAGCAGATCATCGAAAGTGAGCACACAGCAGAGTGTCGCAGTCTCCTGGAAGGAGACCCGCAGAGAAAGGAGGACGCCCCTTGTCCGACGACGAGACACAGATCCGCACCCTGATCACCCGCTGGGCCGGCGCCGTCCACCGCGGAGACCTCGACACCGTCCTGGCCGGCCACACGGACGACCTCGTGCTGTACTACGTCCCGCCCCCGCACGAGGGCATCCGGGGTCTGGCGGCCTACCGCGCCCTGTGGCCGCCCTTCTTCGCCTGGCAGGCCCAGGGCGCGCGCTTCGACATCGACAGCCTCGACGTCACCGCCGGCGCCGACGTCGCCTACGCCCACGCGCTGCTGCGCTGCGGCACGCCCGAGGAGCTCGCCGAGAACCCGGCGCTGCGGCTGCGCCTCACCTTCGGACTGCGCAAGGAGGACGGCCGCTGGCTGATCGCGCACGAGCACCACTCGTTCCCGCACGAGTGAACGCGCGCGGCGAGCCGACGCGGGGGCGCCGTGGGCATGACGACATCGATGTGGCGGGCGCCACACCGTTGAGGGAGGCGATCCCGGGGAACGGGGCTTGTATGACGACGACGCTCGGTCTCCCCGAAGCCATCCAGGCCTGTCTCTTCGACCTCGACGGGGTCGTCACCCGCACGGCCGTGGTCCACGCGGCCGCCTGGAAGGAGATGTTCGACGCCTTCCTGCGCGAACGCGACGGGGACGGGTTCCGGCCGTTCGAGGCGGGCGACTACGACGAGTACGTCGACGGCCGTCCGCGCGCGGACGGCGTCCGCGCCTTCCTCGCCTCCCGGGACGTCCGGTTGCCCGAGGGACACCCCGACGATCCGCCCGACGCGCAGACCGTCCACGGCCTCGGCAACCGCAAGAACGAACTGCTCCTGGAGAGGATCCGCACCCAGGGCGTCCAGGCCTACGACGGCACCCTGCGCTACCTCGAAGCGGCCCGCGCGCGGGGGCTGCGCACGGCGATCGTCTCCTCCAGCGCCAACGCCCGGGACGTGCTGCGGTCGATCGGCGCCGAGGACCTCTTCGACGTGCGCGTCGACGGCGTCGTCGCGGCCCGGCGGGACCTGCCCGGCAAGCCGCACCCCGACACCTTCCTGGCCGCCGCCCGCGACCTGGGCGTCGAGCCGGCCGGGGCGGCGGTCTTCGAGGACGCGCTGGCCGGGATGGACGCCGGCCGCGCCGGGAACTTCGGATACGTGGTCGGCGTCGACCGGGTCGGACAGACCGACGCGCTGTACGCGCACGGCGCGGACGTCGTGGTGAAGGACCTCGAGGACCTCCTCGGGCAGGGAGCGCGCGCGTGATCACCCAACGGTCGTACGCCGTCGAGCCGTGGTGTGTGCGCGAAACGGAGCTCAACCTCGACGTCCTCGCCCAGAGCGAGTCGGTCTTCGCGCTGTCCAACGGCCACGTGGGGTGGCGGGGCAACCTCGACGAGGGAGAACCGCACGGCCTGCCCGGCGCCTATCTCAACGGCGTCTACGAACTGCACCCCCTGCCCTACGCCGAGGCGGGCTACGGCTACCCGGAGTCCGGGCAGACGGCCATCAACGTCACCAACGGCAAGATCCTGCGGCTGCTCGTCGACGACGAGCCGTTCGACCTGCGCTACGGACGCCTCGTCTCCCATGAGCGCGTGCTCGACCTGCGCCGGGGCGTCCTGGAGCGGACCTGCGAGTGGACCTCGCCCGCCGGATCGACCGTGCGGGTGCGCTCGACCCGGCTGGTCTCGCTCACCCAGCGGGCCGTGGCAGCCGTCGCCTACGAGGTGGAGGCCGTCGGCAGCCGCTCCCGGGTGGTCATCCAGTCCGAACTGGTCACCAACGAGACCCTGCCCGACCCGAACGGCGACCCGCGCGCGGCCCGCGCCCTGAAGTCGCCGCTGGAGCCGGAGGAGGACGTGGCCGTCGGCCGTCGGCTGCGGCTCGTCCACCGCACCAAACGCAGCGGGCTGCGCGTCGCCGTGGCCGCCGACCACACCGTCACCGGCCCCGAGCGGACCACGCTGAGCAGCGAGAGCAACGTCGACGTCGCCCGGCTCACCGTCACCTCCGTGCTGGAGCCCGGCCAGCGGCTGCGGGTGGAGAAGCTGGTCGCGCACGGCTGGTCCGCGGCCCGCTCGCGGCCCGCGATGAGCGACCAGGTGGAGGCGGCCCTCGCGGCGGCCGGACACAGCGGCTGGGACGGTCTCCTCGACGAACAGCGGTCCTACCTCGACGACTTCTGGTCCCGCGCGGACGTCGAGGTCGACGGCGACGAGGAGATCCAGCAGGCCGTCCGGTTCGCCCTCTTCCACGTCCTGCAGGCCGGCGCCCGCGCCGAACAACGGGCCATCCCCGCCAAGGGGCTGACCGGCTCCGGGTACGACGGTCACGCCTTCTGGGACACCGAGACCTTCGTGCTGCCCCTGCTCACCTATACCGCTCCCGAGGCCGTCGCGGAGGCCCTGCGCTGGCGGCAGAACACCCTGCCGGCCGCCCGCGAACGGGCCGTACAGCTCGGGCTGCGGGGCGCCGCGTTCCCCTGGCGGACGATCGAGGGGTCGGAGGGCTCGGCGTACTGGCCGGCCGGGACGGCCGCCTTCCACGTCAACGCCGACATCGCCGACGCCGTGGTGCGCTACGTCGCGGCGACGGGCGACACCGACTTCGAGCGCGCCACGGGCGTCGAACTGCTGGTGGAGACGGCCCGGTTGTGGCGCTCGCTCGGCCACCACGACGCGCACGGCGCGTTCCACATCGACGGCGTCACCGGACCCGACGAGTACAGCGCGGTCGCCGACGACAACACGTACACCAACCTGATGGCGCGGGCGAACCTGCTCGCCGCCGCCGACGCCGTCGAACGCCATCCGCAGGAGGCGGCCCGGCTCGGCGTCGGGGAGGAGGAGAGCGCGGCCTGGCGGGACGCCGCGCACGCGGTGCACCTCCCCTACAACCACGAGCTCGGCGTCCACGAACAGCACGCCGGGTTCACCCGCTACCAGCAATGGGACTTCTCCGGCACCCGCGCCGACCAGTACCCCCTGCTCCTGCACTTCCCCTACTTCGACCTGTACCGCAAGCAGGTCGTCAAACAGGCCGACCTGGTCCTGGCGATGTACACCTGCGCCCGTCACTTCGACGACGAGCAGGTCGCCCGCAACTTCGCCTACTACGAGCCGCTGACCGTCCGCGACTCCTCCCTCTCGGCGTGCTGCCAGGCCGTGATCGCCGCGCAGGCCGGCCACCTGGACCTGGCGTTCGACTACACGACCGAGGCCGCGCTGATGGACCTGGCCGACCTGGAGCACAACACCCGCGACGGGCTGCACATCGCCTCCCTGGCCGGCACCTGGACGGCCCTGGTCGCCGGGTTCGGCGGCCTGCGCAGCGACGCCGGCGACCTGCGTTTCTCGCCCCGGTTGCCGCAGCGGCTGAGCCGGCTGGCCTTCAGCCTCCAGATCCTGGGCCGCCGGCTGCACGTGGAGATCGGCCCCGACAAGGCGTCGTACACCCTGCTGTCCGGTCCGCCGCTGACGCTGCATCACCACGGCGAGCCGGTGCGGGTGAACGGCGACGGGCCCGTCGTGCGCACCGTGCCGCCCGCCCCGGACCGGCCGACGCCGCGCCAGCCCCTGCACCGGGGGCCGCACACCCGCTTCCAGTGAGGCGGGCGGGGCGGTGCGTCGCGCGGTCGCCGGGCCGTCGGCGGCCCGGACGTCGGCCGGCGCGTCGTTCCCATCGCCCCGGTCGTCCCGATCCGGCGATCCGCCACGCGAGACCGCACGCCTCAAAAGGATGCAAAGCTAGACACTTCAACAGGGAACGGGCGGGGCAGGTGCGGCCCCGCGTGCGCGGGTGACCTGTGTCGCGATTGGAGCGGGCCGCACGGGAAACGCGGACGGGGAAGACAGCGGCCCGACCTGCGAGGAGGCACCATGGGCACGGAGTCCGAGGCGATGGGCGATGACGTCTACCAGCCCACCGGATCCAACGAGGAGCAGGAGGACGGCGCACCGCTGGACCTCCAGGACGCCCTCGACGAGCGCACCTACGACGACACCCTGGACGAGGGCTACTCGCCGCCGGAGAAGCCGCTCGGCGTCACCAAGTACGGCACCACCGCGGCCGAGCAGCACGAGGGCGAGAGCCTGGACCAGCGCCTGGCCCAGGAGGTCCCGGAGCCGACCGAGCCGGCCGGCGACGGCGTCGGGGACCTTCCCGGCGGCGAGGGCGAGCCCCTCGACCCCGAGGCGGGCGACCGGCGTGCGGGCCGGCTCGTCGCCCCCGACGAGGGGGCCCACCCCGACGCCGTCAAGGAGGAGATCGCCCGGGACGTGGGCGTGGACGCCGGGGCGGCGGGCGCTGAGGAGGCCGCCGTCCACATCGTGGAGGAGTGAGACCGGACCCGGCCGCCCCGGCCGCCCTGCTGGGCGGCCGGGGCGGGTTCAGTCCCCGATCCGGTCCAACTGCCGTAGCCGGTTGGTGGCGTCGAGGGCGGCGACCTTGTACGACTCCGCCAGCGTGGGGTAGTTGAACACCGCGTCGACGAGGTAGTCCACGGTGCCGCCGCAGCCCATCACGGACTGCCCGATGTGGATCAGCTCGGTCGCCCCGCTGCCGAAGCAGTGCACGCCCAGCAGGGTGCGACTCTCGGGGGAGACCAGCAGCTTGAGCACGCCGTGCGCGTCGCCGATGATCTGCCCGCGGGCCAGTTCGCGGTAGCGGGCCACGCCCACCTCGAACGGCACCCGCTCCTCCGTGAGCTGGTCCTCCGTGCGTCCCACGAAGCTGATCTCGGGAATCGTGTAGATGCCGATCGGCTGGAGGTGGTGCATCTGTCCGACGGGCTCGCCGCAGGCGTGGTACGCGGCCGCGCGGCCCTGCTCCATCGCCGTGGCCGCGAGCGCCGGGAAGCCGATGACGTCGCCGACGGCGTAGATGTGCCCGACCGGCGTGCGGTAGTGCTCGTCGACCTCGATGCGACCGCGCCGGTCGGCCGTCAGCCCGGCCTTGTCCAGGTCGAGCCCGTCGGTCAGGCCCTGGCGGCCCGCCGAGTACATCACCGCGTCCGCCGGGATCTTCTTGCCGCTCTCCAGCACGGTCAACGTGCCCCGCGGATGCCGTTCCACGGCGGCCACGGTCTCCCCGAAGCGGAAGGCCACGGCCAGATCGCGCAGGTGGTACTTGAGCGACTCGACGACCTCGACGTCGCACATGTCGAGCATCCCGGCCCGCTTCTCCACCACCGTCACCCTGCTGCCGAGCGCGGCGAACATGCTCGCGTACTCCATCCCGATCACGCCGGCCCCCACGATCACCATCGACTGCGGCACCCGCTCGATGGTCAGGACGTTGTCGGAGTCGAGGATGGTCCGCCCGTCGAACTCCACGCTGTCCGGCCGGGCCGGCCGCGTCCCGGTGGCGATGACGATGTGCTCGGCGCTGATCAGCCGCTCCTGCCCGGTGACCTCGCGCAGGGCGACCGTGTGGTCGTCGACGAACCGGCCGGTGCCGGCGAACAGGGCGACGTGGTTGCGGGTCAACTGGCTGCGGATGACGTCGATCTCGCGCCCGACCACGTGCTGGGTGCGCGCGGTCAGGTCGGCGACGGTGATGTTCTCCTTGAGGCGGTAGCTCTGTCCGTACAGGTCGCGCTGGGTGAGGCCGGTGAGGTAGAGCACCGCCTCGCGCAACGTCTTGGAGGGAATGGTTCCGGTGTGGAGGGAGACCCCGCCGACCATGTCGGGGCGGTCGACGACGGCCACCCGGCGGCCCAGTTTGGCCGCGGCTATGGCGGCCTTCTGGCCGCCGGGACCTGATCCGAGGACGAGCATGTCGAAGTCGGGCACCCTCCGCAGTCTGGCAGGGCGGGGGCGCGCGGGGAAAGGGTGAAGCAACGACTACGGCAACGACTACGGCAGCAGCTTCTCGATCGCGCCGGGTCCCTCCTCGGCGAGCTTGCGCCGCGCCCACTCGAGATTGCGCGCCGTCAGGTCGCGTCCCGTGGCGAGGACCATGTCCTCCGCCGACACCTCGGTACCGGTGCGGGTGTGGAGCAGGGCGTCCGGGGTGGTGCGGTCGTCCGGGGAGGGCCGGGCGGCGCCGGGCTGTGACGTCGGCATGATGTCTGCTCCTCGCGTCCGAAGGAATGTACTAACACCATTCATCCTGGAGCCGCACCCCGCAATCCCGATCACCGCGGGCCGAGATGCCGCGGTGATCGTGCAAGGGTCTAATGGGCTGTGTCGGGGCGTCCCCACCACTGTGCGGCCTCGCCGCACGGCAGGAAGGCCCAGCTCATGGAACCCACCGTTGCCGGGAGACCCCCACGGGGGGGACTGCGCAGGCTCGGCGCCTGGTGCGCCCGTCACTTCCTGTTCGTCATCCTCGCCTGGCTGGTGGCCCTCGTGGCCCTCCAGGTCGTCAGCCGCGCGGTCGGCGGCGAGTACGAGGACGACTTCCAGCTGCCGGGCGTGCAGTCCACCGAGGGCCTGGACGTGCTCAAGAAGCACGACCCGCAGGCCGGCGGCTACAGCAGCCAGATCGTCCTGCACGACGACCAGGCCGTGAGCACGCTGAGCTCGCAGATGTCCACCGCCGTCGGCGACCTCCAGAAGCTCCCCCATGTGCTGAGCGCGCAGAACCCGCTGACCCAGACCGCGACCAAGGTCGGACCGGTGTCGAGCGACGGGAAGACCGCCTACGTCACCGTCCGGTTCGACGTGCAGCCCTCCACGCTCGGCGACGGCTATCTGCACGGCGTCGACCAGGCCGTCCAGCCGCTGCGCGCGGCCGGCGCCGACGTCGAGTACGGCGGCTCGCTCGGCGAGCTCGCCCGGCCCGCCGCCGACGACCGGATCAGCGAGCTGATCGGCTTCGCGGTCGCGATCGTCGTCCTGCTCGTCGGCTTCGGCAGCGTCATCGCCGCCGGACTGCCCCTGGTCACCGCCCTGATCAGCGTCGTCGGCGGACTCGCCTGCCTCGGGCTGCTGGCCGCCGCGTTCACCTTCGCGACCGTCTCACCGACCCTCGCCACCATGATCGGACTGGGCGTCGGCATCGACTACGCCCTGTTCCTGACCACCCGGCACCGGCAGAACCTGATGGACGGCGCCGATCCGGCCGAGGCGGCCGGACACGCCAACGCCACCAGCGGCCGAGCCGTGCTCGTCTCCGGCACCACGGTGATCATCGCGCTCTTCGGGCTGTACGCGTCCGGGGTGTCCTTCATCGGCAAACTCGGGCTCGCCGCCGCCATCACGGTCGTCTCCGCCGTCATCGGCGCCCTGACCCTCGTGCCGGCCTTCCTCGGTCTGATCGGCCGCCGCATCGACCGCTACCATGTGCGCAGACCCGTCGCCGAGACCGACGCGGAACCGGGAGCGGTCCCGCACGGCACCTGGCACCGCTACGCCAGGCGCGTCGAGCGCAGGCCGTGGCAGTTCCTCGGGGCCGGCGTCGCCGTCATCGCGATCCTCGCCATCCCCGTCTTCTCCATCCAGCTCGGCCACATCGGCGACGGCGCCGATCCGACCTCGTTCACCGACCGGCGGGCCTACGACCTGATGACCGACGCCTTCGGCCCCGGCTCCAACGGGCCCCTCACCGTCGTCATCGACCAGACGTCCGTCCCGTCCGACAAGCGCTCCGACCTCTCCGCCCAGGCGACGAAGACCCTCGGCGCGGTACCCGGCGCGGCCACGGTCACCCCGCTGACCGCCACCAGCGACGGCGACGTGCTGCTGGCCACCGTCTACTCGAAGCAGTCCCCGCAGGACGCGAGCACCACCGACCTGACGAACCGTCTCGTCGACGGCACCCTCCCCGACGCGGTCGCCGGCTACGACGCCAAGGGCTACGTCACCGGCACCACCGCCGCCCAGGTCGACTTCCGCGACATCGTCGCCAGCCGGCTGCCGCTGATCATCGGCGTGGTCGTCGCCCTCGCCTTCCTGATCATCCTGGCCGTCTTCCGCGGACTGCTCGTCGCGGTCAAGGCCGCCGTCCTCAACGTCCTGTCCATCACCGCCTCCTACGGCGTCGTCGTCGCCGTCTTCCAGTGGGGCTGGGGCGGCCCCGCGCTCGGCGTGCACGGCAAAGTGCCCATCGAGAGCTATGTGCCGATGATGATGTTCGCGATCATCTTCGGCCTCAGCATGGACTACGAGATCTTCCTGCTCTCCCGCGTCCACGAGGCGTGGCTGCGCACCGGCGACGCCAAGGACGCCGTCGCCCACGCCCTGGAGATCACCGCCCGGGTCATCACCTGCGCGGCCCTGATCATGGTGAGCGTGTTCTCGGCGTTCATCATCAGCGACAACATCGTCGTCAAGATGCTGGGTCTGGGCCTCGCCGTCAGCGTGCTGATCGACGCCACCGTGGTCCGGCTGCTCATGGTGCCCGCCGTCATGACCCTGCTGGGCCCGCGCGCCTGGTGGACGCCGCGGTGGCTCGACCGGATCCTGCCGCACATCGACGCCGAGGGCGACGCGGAGAGCCTCAGCGGCCCGCCGGACGCACCGGCGCGAGAACGAGCTCCGTGAGGGGGTGAACTTCACGGTCGGCTGACGGTCCCGGCCAGGTCCGGCGAGAGCGGGGGGCGCGGGGGGCGCGGGGTCAGCGTGCGCCGGCCGCCAGCAGAGCCTCGACGTCGGCCAGCACCTCGGTGACGCGCAGGCCGAAGGCGGCGTCACACGGGTGGGGGCGGCCGTCACGGGCCGCGGCGAGCAGCTCGTCCGCGGCCCGGGTGAGGGCGTCGGCGGCGTCCGCGTCGCCCTCCGGGAGCCGGGTCACCCCGGCCGTACCGCGCAGCTCGACGCTCGCGCCGGCCGCCGCGGGAGGGGCCGTCAGACTCAGCGTCAGGGTGCTGGAGGCCCCGTTCGCGTGGTCCAGCACCACGTGGACGGTGTCGCCGGGACCGTGGGCCGCGGCCGCCACCCGGCGGACGTCGCCGAGCACCGGCAGCAGCACGGACAACGCGTGCGGGCCCACGTCCCACAGGGCGCCCTTCTCCCCGCGCCACGGCGTGGCGAACGCGCTGTCGCTCTCCTCGTGGAAGACGTCCCCCAGCCATTGGGCGTGCGCCGTGAACCACCCTGCGGCCTCCGCCTGCTCGGCGATCCAGGCCCGGGGCCCGGGGACGAACCGGGTGGTGAAGAAGACGACCGAGGCGACGTGCGCCTCCCGCACGGCCCGTGCCACGGCCCGCGCTCCGGCCACCGTCGCGGCGACGGGCTTGTCCAGCAGAAGATGACGCCCCGCCCCGGCGGCCCGCACCGCGAGCTCCGCCTGGACGTCCGGCGGCAGGGCGACGGCCACCGCGTCCACGTGTGCGAGCAGGGCGTCGAGGTCGTCGTAGGCCCGTGTGCCGTGGCGGTCGGCGAGTTCCCTCGCGGCCTGGGGCCGACGGCCCCACACGCCGACGAAGTCGAGCCCCTCATGGGCGGCGAGGACGGGGGCGTGGACCATGGCGGCCCAGGGGCCCGTGCCGAGCAGACCGATGCGCATACCGCTGATTCTCCCTGTCGTCGCCGAACCGCCGCCTCGCCGCGAGCCCCGCACACGGGGAGCGGCCGGTGCGCCCCCGGGCCCGGCCTCAGGCCGCCCGGGCCTCGTCGGCCGCCGCCGCGACCGTCGCCCGGCCCGGCGCCGTGCCCGCCTTCGCGTCCGCGGCGCCGCCCGGTATCAGACGCAGGTGCCGACGGCGGCCGGCGTGGCGGCGCTTGGCCGGGACCGGGGCGAGCAGACGTTCCTCCATCCGGTCCATGAAGGCCAGCAGAACGGACAGCAGCGGCAGCAACAGCACGGCGATCCAGAGCACGGCGGTTTCTCCCCTCGGCAGGCGACTGGAAGCCGGGTGCTCCGAATCGGGCGGCTGATGCCTGCCGAACCCGCTCAGGGACCGGAAGGCGCCGGAAATCCGGTCAGCAGGGCGTCCGCCTGGGCCAGGCCGCTCTCCTCGGAGATCTCGCGCAGGGTCTGCGCGGGCCGGACGGTGGCGAACGCGACCCGGCCCGCGTCGACGAGGAAGCCGTACACCGCGGTCCTGGGCAGACTGTTGTACGACCAGTGCGACGAGAAGTAGTACCCGCCCGTGTCGTGCAGGACGACCACGTCCCCCTCCGCCAGCTCGGGCAGCGGCCGGTCGTGCGCCACCACGTCCCCGGCGAAGCACAGCGGCCCGGCGACGTCCTGCCGCATCACGGGGGTCCGCTTGGGCGAGCCGTCGGGACCGTACGCCGACAGCCTCAGCGGCCAGTCCCGCGGCATGAACACGGTGCGGGTGGCGACCTGCCCGCCCGCGTGCGTGAGGGCGATCCGGCGTCCGCCGGCGTCCTTCACGTACTCGACGAGGGCCGCCGTGAACCCGTTCTTGGCGATCAGGGAGCGGCCGAACTCGGTCACCAGTCGGTAGCGCCCGTCCAGCAGGGCCGGCTCGGCGGCGGTGAGCGCGGCGGCGTACTGCGCGTAGGTGGGCGTGACCGTGTCGTCGGCGAAGTTCACCGGCAGCCCGCCCCCCAGGTCGAGGCTGGTGACCTGGCGACGGCCGACATGAGCGTCGATCTCCTCGGCGAGCCGGTGCGTCTGCGCGAGCCCCTCCGCGATCAGGGGCAGCGGGCAGCCCTGCGAGCCCACGTGCGCGTGCAGCCGGGTCAGCCAAGGCCGGCGCGCGAACGCCTCGACGACCCGGGCGCGGCCCCCGGGGTCGCGCAGGGCCACGCCGAACTTGGACGTCGCGCTCGCCGTGCTCATCGCGCCGATCGCCCCGGCGCCGACCTGGGGATTGACCCGCAGTCCGAGCACGGACGCGCAGTCGGCGGGACGCAGGGCGTCGATCCGCTCCAGCTCGTCGAGGTTGTCCGCGTTGAGCGCGACCCCGAGTTCCAGGGCCTCGCGGATCTCCCCGCGGGTCTTGGCCGGCGAGTCCAGCACGATGCGCGCCGGGGCGAAACCGGCGTCCAGGGCCAGGCGCAGCTCGCCCGGGCTCGCCACCTCGCAGCCCATGCCGGCGTCGGCGAGCAGCCGCAGCACCGGCACCAGCGCGCACGCCTTGGCGGCGAAGGTGTGCAGGACGTCCGGTACGTGCGCGAACGCCGCGTGCAGCGCGGCGGCGCTGTCGCGCACGCCCCGCACGTCGACGAACCCCGCCACCGGGCGGTTCTCGCCGAGCAGCCCGTCCACGACGGCCTGCCGCACGACGACGGAGACGGGAGAGGTCCCGGTCCGTTGGCCCTCGTGCCGTTCATGCCTCTCATGCCTCTCATGCCTCTCGTGGCTCTCCTGGCTGTCATGCCTCTCGTGGTTCTCGTGGCTTTCGCGGCTTTCGCGGTGATCGGCGGGGAGCGGCACGTCTGGGTCTCCTTCGGGCGGACGCGGAAGGCGAACGGGCGGTCACGGCGCCGCGTGACCCTTCCAGGTTCGCCCCGGCAGCGCCTGCGCGTCGTCGGACACCGCACGGACACGGCCGTGGCCCGGGCCGGCGGGCGCGCCGCCGGCGGAGCCGCGGGCAGCCGGGCGCAGCGCCCGCGCCGTCGTCCCGTACCCCCGGCGGCGAAGCAGTCCCGGCGATGGCGGAATCGCGGGACCGGTGACATCACCGGTCCCCGCACGGCCTTCCCGACCCGACAGTGGCACCCGCCGGTCCCTCGACGGGGGCAGAGCGACAGACCCCTGGCAACCCCGCCCCCGGGACCCCGGCGCCTCAGAGAACCCGCGCACCCCACCCACCCCAGCGCCGAGGCGACCTCCGCGCTGGACACCCGCTCCGAGGCGCTCGTCCGGCAGGCGCTCGCGCGGCTGCTGCGCGGCCGCACCACGTTCGCGGTGGCCCACCGGCTGTCCACCGTGCGCGGGGCGGACCGCGTCGTGGTGAGGGGGGGGAGGGACGGATCCCGGAGAGCGGCACGCACGACGAACTCGCGCCCCGCGGCGGCGCCTACACGAATCGCACGGCGGACAGGCCGCCTGAGCGGTCATGGCCGGAACCTGCCCCCCCACGAGTGACATGAGCGACCGGCACGCATGAATCACCCAGGCCCGGGCACACGCAGCGCAATACAGGAGAGAGGGGCGCTCGTGATCGTTCCGGACCCGAAGGTCGCCAGGACGTTGCTCACCCGCTACGCGACGCTGAGGATCGCTCAGGCGGAGAGGGAGACGCCGCACACGGCACGTGAGCTTCAGGACGTGACGTACACGTTGTGCGTGCTGATGGGCACGCCCGACGTCCGGGAGGCGGTCGCCTCGGCGGACGCCCTGCTGGAGTCGGCGGCGGCCACCCCCACGGAGAACGCGGAGAACGCGGAGAACGGACTGTCCCTGGCGGTGTGAGGACGAGGTGTGGGCGGCCATGCGCCGAACCGGGGCGGGGGGGGGGGGGTTTTGTTAAACACCCCCCCCCCCCG
>NZ_JBHVYK010000070.1:0-18021 GCF_042880855.1 Streptomyces sp. NPDC058291 | reverse complement strand
TTACCGTCCGGCCGGGGGGGGTGGTTGTCGGGGGGGGGGGCGCCCTGGCCCCCCCGGGGGGGGGGGGGTTCTTTTTTCCCCCCCCCCCCCCCGCCCCGGTGCGTCAGGTGGCGGCGGAACCGCACCAGTTGGCGTGCCGCGCGCCGGACTCGGGGGGTGGGCCGGCCAGCCACTGCGCGATGGTGCGGGCGATCGGCTGACCGGTGTCCACCTCCACGAAGCCGAACTGTCCCGACTGGTTGCACTCCAGGAACCACCACGTCCCGTCGGCGTCCTCCGCGAAGTCGAAGGCCCCGTAGGCCAGTTCCGCCTCGCGCAGATACCCGCGCACGGCCTCGCCGAGCCGCGGCGGGACCTCGGCGGGACGCCAGGGCGTGGTGGACGGCGAGAAGCGCACGTCGACCACGTCGGGGTCGCCGCCGGGGACGCTCTCCTTGCGGGCGGCCAGCAGGCGGTCGCCGACGGCGGTCAGCCGTATGTCGGCCCGCTTGGCCACCCGGCGCTGCAGCAGCGTCGGACCGTAGGCCACGGCGGCGAAGTCCGCGCCCGGCGGCACCCGGGTGGTGGGCACCGCGCGGGGCGGATCCTGCGGGTGCGCCCCGGAGACGGGCTTGACCACGAGATCCGGGTAGCGGTCGGCGAACTCGCGCGCCGCCTGCGGGAACGTGGTGATGAGGGTGGCCGGCACGGGCAGGCCGCAGCGCTGCGCGAGCCGGAGCTGCCAGGGCTTGTGCCGGGCGCGCGCGGCGGCGTCCGGGTGGTTCATCCAGCGTGCTCCGGTACCGCGGAGCATGCCGTACAGCGCCTGTGAGGACTCCTCCGTGAGCCAGGCCGACGGCTCCGGCGCCCGGGCCGCGGGGGCGCCGGGACGGCGCACCCACACCGACCTGAGCCCGTCGAGGCTCACCAGCCGGCCGGCGGACGACAGGTGGCCCCGGAAGGCCCCGTGCACGAACTCGCCGGAGAGCGCGACGGTATGGGTCAGGTCGCCGGGGTCGAGCCGGACGACCGGGACGCCGGCGGCGTTCAGGTGCACGACCACCATGTCCGCCGTCACGTCCTCTTCACAGGTCAGAATGAGCACGGTCATGTCGCTTCGGCCCGTGTTCAGTCGTCGAAGTGGGTCTTGGAACCCGCCGTCGAGGTCGTCGTCCCGAGTTCTCTCAGGAGGGCGTGGTCGCGCGCGGCGATCCGGCCGTCGAGGAGTACGTTCAACTGCAGTCCGTGATCGTAGGCGTACGGAGTGGCGAACTCCAACTCCGCCGCTGGGCGTGCGTAGTTGAGCGTGAACGGTTTCATCGTTTCTCCCTCGTCGGTACTGCTTCGATCAAGCGGTGCCGCTGTGCGACGTCACTCGGGCCCGCTGCGTGGTGCTGGATGGACGCGACCTTCAGTCACTTATACGAGTCGAACGGGTGGTTGGTTTCCTCACTCTCCGTGATCACCGGAAAGTCGGGCGCCGAACAGGGCGTGGAGCAGGGGAGATCGGGTCGAGCGGGGGCGAAAACGTCTTCCCGAGCGGTCAGTCGGGAAGGCGCTCGGGGCTGCTCTCGGGCGCGCGGCGCATGGTGCGCAGGGCCAGCAGGAGGACGCCGATGTCGTCGAGGTAGACGGGGTCCGGCAGGATGTCGGTCGGCAGCACGAAGTACAGGACCGCCCCCCAGAAGACCCAGCGCGGACCGGTGGGCAGTCCCGCGCGCCTCAGACCCCGGCGGGCGCGGACCAGGCGCACCAGCACCGTGGCGGCCACGGCGAACAGGGCGACGGCCGCCACCGCCGCGACGACGACGAGCGTGGTTGGCGCATCCACGGGCCCTCCCGGTGGTCCGTCGCGCGGCGGCTGCTGCTCTCTTTGTCCTGCTCTGTCCGTGTCTGGCACGGTGCGGACCCTGGCGCGGGGTCCCTGTCTGTCGATTTCCCCGCTTTCGGTTCCCGGATTCCCGCTTCCGGCCGGAATACCGCATCGGACGCGTCTCACCGGGGTGGCGCGTCCGAGTGGCGGAGTGCGCCGGGCGGACCCGGTGACGGGGAGCTGCTCGCCCACTCGCCTGGGTCAGGCCGAGTACCCGGTGAGTACCCGGCCGTGGCGCCGCGCGGGCGCGCGGGAGCGGGCCCGGTCCGGCCCCGAACGCGTCGGGGGGCGGGTTCGGGCCGGACGGACCCCGGTGCCCGTCGGCCAGGTCCGCTCGGCGCTCAGGTGGAGGCGGGGCGGGGGCTCTGCAGCAGACCCGTCAGTACCCGGTCGGGGGTCAGCGGAGGTTCCCGGAAGCGGATTCCCGTGGCGTGGTGCACGGCGTTGCCGACGGCCGCCGCCGTGCCGACGATGCCGATCTCGCCGATCCCCTTGCCGCCCACGGGGTTGAGGTGCGGGTCGTGTTCGTCGAGCCAGTGCGCCTCGACGTCGGGCACGTCGGCGTGCGCGGGCACGTGGTAGCCGGCGAGGTCGGAGCCGGGGAAGTCGCCGAAGGCGGTGTCCATGGTGCTGCCCTCGGTCAGCGCCATGCCCAGGCCCATCGTCATGCCGCCGACGAACTGCGAGCGCGCGGTGCGGGGGTTGAGGATGCGGCCCGCCGCGTACACCCCGAGCAGCCGGCGCACCCGCACCTCGCCCGTCACCGTGTCCACGGCGACCTCGGCGAAGTGCGCGCCGAACGCGTGCCGCGCGTAGGCGCTCTCGGCGTCGGCCGTCCCCTCGGTGTCGGCGCTCTCCCGTATCCCCCCTTCGGGCAACGGGCCCCGGCGCGCGGCGAGTCGCGCGGCGAGCCGTCCGCAGGCCTCGTGGACCGCCCAGCCCCAGGAGGCGGTGCCCGAGGAGCCGCCCGCCAGCGGCGCCGCCGGCAGATCGCTGCTGCCCACCCGGATCCGCACCCGTTCCAGGGGGACGTCCAGGGCGTCCGCCGCGATCTGCGCCAGCACCGTTCGGGCGCCGGTGCCGATGTCGGCGGCGTTCACCTCGACGAGGAAGGACCCGTCCGGCAGCGCGCACGCCGCCGCGGCCGACGGGTAGACCTGCACGGGATAGGTGGCGGCGGCCACCCCCGTGCCCAGCAGCCACGGTCCCTCGGCCCGGGCCCGTGGGCGGGGATCGCGGCCCTCCCAGCCGAACCGTCGGGCGCCCTCGCGCAGGCACTCGACGAGATGGCGGCTGCTGAACGGCTTGCCGCTGTCGGGCTCGGCGTCCGGCTCGTTGCGGATCCGCAGCTCGACGGGGTCCATCCCGAGCGCGTCGGCCAGTTCGTCCATGGCCGACTCCAGCGCGTACATGCCGGGCGCCTCGCCGGGGGCGCGCATCCACGACGGCGTCGGGACGTCGAGCCGGACCACCCGGTGCACGGTGTGCCGGTGCGGGGCGGCGTACATGACGCCGGCCGGGACGGCCGCGTACTCGACGAACTCCTTGATCCGTGACGTGTACGTGGTCACCTCGTGCGTGAGCGACGTGAGCCGGCCGTCGTGGTCCGCGCCCAGCCGCAACCGGTGCAGGGTGGGCGCCCGGTGGCCGACGGAGGTGGGCATCACCCGGCGGGGGAGCACCACGGTGACCGGGCGGCCCGTGTGCCGGGCGGCCATCGCGGCGAGCACCACGTCGGGCCGGGGCGTGCCCTTGGAGCCGAAGCCCCCGCCCACGTGTTCGGCGACGACCGTGATCCGCTCCTCCGCCAACGCGAACATCTGGGCGAGCGCGGTGCGCACGGCCGTGGTGCCCTGGCTGGAGGTGTGCACCACGAGCCGCTCGCCGTCCCAGTGCGCGGTGCTGGCGTGCGGCTCCATGGGGTGGTTGTGCAGCGGCGGCACCTGGTAGCCGACGTCGACCCGGACGTCCGCGGCGGCGAAGGCGCCCTCGGCGTCGCCCTTCCGTCGCTCGCCCGGATACGTGCCGTTGATCTCCTCCGGGACGTACGCCCGCGGGTGCCCGGCGTGCAGCGCCACGTCGGGGGTCTCCTCCGCGTAGGCGACGCGCACCGCGCCGGCCCCGGCCCGCGCCGCCTCCGGGCTGTCGGCCACCACCAGGGCGACGAACCAGCCCCGGTGCGGCACCTCGGGGTTCTGCAGCACGGCGAGGGTGGGGTCGTCGGGCTCGGCGAGGCGGGGCGCGTCGTCAGGGGTGAGGACGGTGACGACGCCGGGCAGGGCCAGGGCCGCCGAGGGGTCGATCCCGGTCACCTCGCCGCGCGCCACCGTCGCCGGCACCGGACGGGCGAACAGCCGCCCGGGGAGGGGTTGTTCGGCGGCGTAGCGGGCGGCGCCGGTGACCTTCTCCAGGCCTTCCCGCCGCTCGGCGGGTGCGCCCACCGCGGTCATGAGTCCTCCTCCTGGGGCACGAGCCGCGACAGGACGTCGACGGCCAGGTTGCGGGCCAGCGGCGGTTTGTAGGCGTTGTCGCGCAGCGGCCGGGCCGCGGCCAGCTCCAGGTCGGCGGCCCGTTCGAAGGCGGCCCGGGTGGGGGCCGCGCCCAGCAGGGCCTCCTCGGCGAGCCTCGCCCGCCAGGGCCGGTGGGCCAGCGCCCCGAAGGCGATCCCCACGTGCGCGACGACCCCGTCGGCGACCTCCAGCACCGCGGCGACGGAGGCCAGCGCGAAGGCGTACGACGCCCGGTCGCGCGCCTTGCGGTACGCGGACGGCAGCCCGGCGGAGGCGGCCGGCAGCAGGACGGCGGTGACCAGCTCGCCGGGCTCGATGACGGTGTCGCGCTCCGGGTGCGCGCCGGGCAGCCGGTGGAAGTCCGCCGCCGCCACCCGGCGCACCCCCGCCGCGCCGTACAGCTCGACCTCGGCGTCCAGCGCGGCCAGGGCCACACCCATGTCGGACGGATCGGTGGCGATGCACTGCTCGGAGTGTCCGAGCACCGCGTGGTCGCGGTGGACGCCGTCGAGGGCGGCGCAGCCGCTGCCCGGCTGTCGTTTGTTGCACGGCTTGGAGACGTCCTGGAAGTACGGGCACCGGGTGCGCTGCAGCAGGTTGCCGCCGGTGGTGGCGGCGTTGCGCAGCTGGCCCGAGGCGCCCGCCAGCACCGCCTGGGACAGGGCCGGCCAGCCGTCGCGCACACGCGGGTGCGCCGCCAGGTCGCTGTTGCGCACCAGGGCCCCGATCCGTAGCGAGCCGTCCGGCAGCTCCGTCACCCGGTCCAGCGGCAGCCGGGTGACGTCGACGAGCGCGGTGGGGCGTTCCACCCCGAGCTTCATCAGGTCGACGAGGTTGGTGCCGCCGCCCAGATAGCGTGCGCCGGGGTGCGCGGCGAAGGCCTCGGCGGCCTCCGCGAGGCTGGTGGCCCGTACGTAGGCGAAGGATTCCACGGGTCACGTCCTCGGGTCGGGGCCGGGGCCGGTCACGTCCTCGACCGCGTCGACGATGCGGGGGTACGCGCCGCACCGGCACAGGTTGCCGCTGAGCCGCTCGCGGATCTCGTCGCGGTCCAGCGGGACCGGCCGGCCGGAGGGCTCCGACGGGTCGGTGACGTGGGAGGGGTGTCCCGCCTCCGCCTCGGCGAGCACGCCGACAGCCGAGCAGAGCTGCCCGGGCGTGCAGTAACCGCACTGGAAGGCGTCGCGCTCCAGGAAGGCCCGCTGCAGCGGGTGGGGGCCCTCGCCGTCGCCGGACAGGCCTTCGACGGTCGTCACGTCACAGCCGTCCAGCGCGACGGCGAGCAGCAGACAGCTGTTGACGCGCCGCCCGTCGACGAGGACCGTGCAGGCCCCGCACTGACCGTGGTCGCAGCCCTTCTTCGCCCCGGTGAGGTCGAGGTCCTCCCGCAGCAGGTCCAGCAGGACGCGGCGGTGATCGACGGTGAGGGTGTGCGACTTGCCGTTGACGCGCAGCGTCGTCTCGGAGCGGTGGGGCGACGACCGGGGGCCGTGCTCGGTGCCCATGTCCTGGTCCCTTCGGGCGGTCCGTGTGCCGTGGGGACCGCGTATCCAGAAGGGAGCACATGACACGTGCGGACGCGGGGCGATCCCCCCGGGACGCCCGCGACTCCTACCGGGTGCCCGGCCCGGCCGCGCCGTCCTCGCCGTCGGGGAGGGCGCCGTCCGGCTCCGCCGGCTCGACGGGAGCTGCGGCGGACGCCGTGGGCAGCGGGCGCAGAGCCTTGGTCGACTCCCTGAAGCGCTCCAGGGTGCGGCCCAGCTGCTGGAAGGGCGAGCCGGCGCGGCGGGCGGGGGCCGGCCGCGCCTCCCCGGCCTCGGCCGCCGCTTCCCGGTACGCGGCCAGCGCCTCGTGGGCGTGCTCGGCCGCCTCCCGGTACAGGTCCCGGGACTGCGTCATCGCCTCCAGCGCCTCCTTGTACATCGCCACGAGCCCGCGTTCACGGGCGAGCTCCTCCTCCAGCGTCAGCAGCTGCCAGTGCTCCCGCAACGCGGTGAGCGCGGCGTCGGCGTCCTCCGGCAGCGGCCGGGGCAGTGCCGCGAAGCGCTGGACGGCGTCCAGCAGCTCGGTGGGGTGCGTGCCGTCCAGGAACACGGTGCGCACCGTGAAGTCGGCGGCGTCGTAGTCGGCCGGGGCAGGCGAGCCGGGCAGCACCAGGGCGCCGCCGCGCGGCAGCTCCACCCCCGACTCCTTGAGGGCCCAGTTCACGGTCCGCAGCTGGTGGGGGGCCGCCCGGTGCTCGACGACCCGGTGCTGCAGACCGGGCGGGAGCAGCGGGACCAGCGAGCGCTTCCCCCGCTCGTCGGGCGTCATGGCCTCGTGGACGACGAGATGCACCGTCCAGGTGTCGCGCTGGGCGTTGCGCAGCGCGCGCCGCAGCTCCTTGTCGTCCGCGGGCAACGGGTTGACGTCGAGGTAGCGCTCGCCGGTGACGGTCTCGTGCCCCCACAGGGCGTCCGCCTCCCACGGCCAGAACATGCCGGCGGGCGACGGCCAGCGCAGGTCCCAGGGGCGCTCGGCCTCCGCCGTCAGCGTCCACTCCTGGCCCCGGCCCGACCACTCGGCGAGGGTGAGCCGGGCGCGGACGGTCACCTCCTCGTCCACCAGCCACCGGGCTTCGAAGGTCAGGTCCCCCTCGGGGGCGTCGGCGGCGGTCAGTTCCCTGAAGTCCTGGAGGGTGGCCGCGTCCTTGCGCGCCTGGAGGTTCTTGCGCAGGACGTCGGGCGCGGTGGGGCCGGTGTGGCGGCCACGGGACTGCCACACCGTGGACGGAGTGGTGGGCGGAACGGTCGCGGAGATGTGCGTGACTCCATTCATGAGGGCGAGCGACGACAGGGCGGCGAGGGTGTGCAGGCCAGTATCGCTCGCCGCGGGGCGTGCGCGATCAAGCGGGGGTCGGCGGCGCGGGGGCCCGCGCCGCCGCTGTCGGGGGTGCGCCTTCCCCAGCGCGGGACGCGTCACGCGTACCGATCCCGGCGACCTCGCGGGGGGTGTGCGGCGCTCGCACGGGGTGTGCGCCGCACACCAGGGCCGACGGCCCCGCACCCATGGGCCCGCCGTCCCCCGGGGCCGGAGAATCGGGTCCTGTGGACAGGGCCCGCCCACCATCCGCGTAGGGGCGAGCCCTGTCCGCGCGCCCGCCGAGCGCATCGCGCGCGGGCGCGCACGCGGTCACCAGCGCGGGAGGGCGGGGACGAGCGGCTCGCCGCCGAGACGACGGCGTCCTGCTTCTCGGGCCAGCTGCGCTGCACCTGCCTGACCACGTACGCGGAGGACGCGTCCGCGGGCGGGACGATCTCGACCGGGTCGCCCAGTCCCTCGGCTCGCGCGGCGGCCACGCGTTCTTTCTCCCCGCCGCCCGACCAGCGAGACCGCCGTCGGCCGCCCCGACAGCGCCCCCCTCCTCCCGCGCCCGGTGCGGCGACACACGACCGCCGAGGCGCGACCGGCGCGGCGGCGGTGCGGACCCTCGTGCGGACGGAGGCTGGGCATGCCAGAGGAAAATGCCGAAGCCGTCGCTTTCGGCCGCCGCTTTCCGTAGCCTCAGGAGAACCTGAACCACCCCGCGTCGCACCGCACTTGATCCGCTTCAGTCGACAACGCGCCGAAGGGACACCGGTCATGGCCGTCGAGGCCGAGGTTCTGAACGAACTGCACCGGCTGCGCGCCCGCGTGCCGCAGCTGACGGGGGCACTGGCGGCGAGCACCGACGGTCTCGTCCTCGCCCAGGACATGCCGGACGTGCAGCCGGAAGGGCTGGCCGCGCTCACCGCCGCGGCTCTCGGCGTCGGGCGTCGGATGGTGGACCTCTCGGCCCGCGGCGAGTTCTGCGAACTGCTGGTGCGCGGCGCCGCGGGCTACCTCGCGACCTACGCGGCCGGTCCCTCCGCCGTCCTGACGCTGCTCGCCGGCGACCGGGTCAACGTCGGACGTCTGCATCTGGAGGGACGGCGGGGCGGCGCGCGCATCGGGGCGCTGATGGCGACCCGGTCGGCCGGCGAACGGCTCCAGGCCGGCGGCGGCGAGCCCCCCGCGCGTCCGCCCGGGGGCCGCCCCCTCGGCGCACTGCCCCTGCGTATTCCGCCGCAGTCCCGGCACCGGCCCTGAACGAACCCGGGCGGCCCGGTCCCGTCCGGGTTCGGGAACGGCTCCGGCGGACGGCCGGACGCCGGGTCACCGCCCGCCGCCCGCTTCCCCGCGCCCGCGCCCGCGCCGGGACCGCGGCGGCGTCCGGCGGCCCGTTCCGGTCCGGCGCCCGTGTCGAACGAGGGCGCGCTGAACCCGCCGGGAACCAGCCGGGGTGTTCCCACGGTCGGGGCCGCCGGTCCGCTCGGCGCGACTGCCGACGCTCTCCGCACCCGCACCCGCCCCTCCCGCTGACGGAAGCGACCGGCGGAAGGCCGGACGGCGAAAGGCCGGACGGCGGAAGGCGAAGGCGGAAGGGGCACGGCGCAAGGGGCTCGGGGGGTTTCCCTCCGAGCCCCTCATCGTGCTTACGCGCCGCTCGCGCGCAGCATGTCCTCGCGCTCGACGATCTTCACGCGCTCGCGGCCCTGCGGCTCGCCCAGCGCCTTCTCGGCGGCGTCCAGCCGGTACCAGCCCTCCCAGGTGGTGAAGCGGACCTCCCGCTCGGCGAGGAACGCGTCCACGGCCTCCGGCTCGGGCGAGACGGGCGTGTGCAGACGGCCGCCCGCGTGGTCGGCCAGCAGGTTGGACACCGTCTCGTTGGCGTCGCCCTTGGTGTGGCCGATCAGACCGATCGGGCCGCGCCGGATCCAGCCCGTGACGTATGTCGACTGCAGGTGCTCTCCGGACTCCTCGATGACGCGGCCGCCCTCGTCCGGGACGGTGCCCGAGTCGAGGTCCCACGGCAGCTTCGGGAGCTTGTCGGAGAGGTAGCCGACCGCACGGTAGACCGCGGTGACGTCCCAGTCCTTGAACTCGCCGGTGCCCTTGACGTTGCCGGTGCCGTCCAGGGCGGTGCGCTCGGTGCGCAGGCCGACGACCTTGCCGTCCGCGCCCAGGATCTCGGCCGGCGACTCGAAGAAGTGCAGGAACAGCTTGTGCGGACGATCGCCCACGTCACGGATCGCCCAGTTCTCCAGCGTCTTGGCGACCATGTCGGCCTGCTTGTTGCCGCGCCGGGTCGCGATCGAGCCCTCGTCGTAGTCGATGTCCTCGGGGTCGACGATGACCTCGATGGTGGGGGAGTGGTCCAGCTCCCGCAGCTCCATCGGGGAGAACTTCGCCTGCGCCGGACCGCGCCGGCCGAAGACGTGGATCTCCCGCGCCCTGTTGGCCTTCAGGCCCTCGTGGACGTTGGCCGGGATCTCCGTCGGCAGCAGCTCGTCCGCCGTCTTGGCCAGGATCCGGGCCACGTCCAGGGCGACGTTGCCGACGCCCAGGACCGCCACCTTCTCGGCGTCCAGCGGCCAGGTGCGCGGCACGTCGGGGTGGCCGTCGTACCAGGAGACGAAGTCCGCGGCCCCGTAGGAGCCGTCGAGCTCGACGCCGGGGACCGACATGTCGCGGTCGGCCGTCGCGCCGGTCGAGAAGATCACCGCGTCGTAGAAGGCGCGCAGGTCGTCCAGGCTGATGTCGGTCGGGTAGTCGACGTTGCCGAAGAGACGGATCTGCGGCTTGTCGAGGACCTGGTGCAGGGCGGTGATGATGCCCTTGATGCGCGGGTGGTCCGGGGCGACGCCGTAGCGGATCAGGCCGAACGGGGCCGGCATGCGCTCGAAGAGGTCGACGGAGACACCCGGGTCGGCGGCCACATCGGACTTGAGCAGCGCGTCGGCGGCGTAGATCCCGGCGGGGCCGGCTCCGACAATGGCTACCCGCAGGGGGCGGGGCATGATCAGGTTCCCTTCGAGTGGCGATACATCGACTCGGGGGAAGCCTAAGCTGAGGCATGCCTAACCCGGTACGCGGGTCCGGTCTATGGACTCATAAGCATCATTGATGAGCGGTGCGGCCGGACGGCGTGCCGGCCGACAGGCCTCACTGCAGGGGCTGTTCGGCCCAGATGACCTTGCCCTTGGGCGTGTAGCGGGTGCCCCAGCGGTCGGTGAGCTGCGCCACCAGGAACAGCCCGCGTCCGCCCTCGTCGGTCATGGCCGCGTACCGCAGATGCGGCGAGGTGCTGCTGCTGTCGGAGACCTCGCAGATCAGGGTGCGGTCGCGCAGCAGGCGCACCCCCACGGGCGCGCTGCCGTAGCGGAGCGCGTTGGTCACCAGCTCGCTCAGGATCAGCTCCGTCGTGAAGGACAGCTCCTCCAGGTCCCAGCGCGCCAGCTGCCGCACCACCGCCGCCCGCACCTCGCCCACCGCCGCCGGGTCCATCGGCACGTCCCACTCGGCGACCCGGTCGGCGCCCAGCGCCCGGGTGTGCGCGACGATCAGGGCGATGTCGTCGTTCGGGCGGGCCGGCAGCAGGGCGCCCAGGACGCCCTGGCAGATCTGCTCCGGCGAACCGCCGGCGCCCCGCTCCAGAGCGGTGCGCAGCAGCTCCAGACCGGTGTCGATGTCCCGTACCCGGTCCTCCACCAGCCCGTCGGTGTACAGCACCAGCCGGCTGCCCTCGGTCAGTTCCAGCTCCACCGTCTCGAACGGCAGGCCGCCCAGCCCGAGCGGAAGCCCGGCCGGCACCTCCAGGTACTCGACCCGACCGTCGGGGTGGACCAGCGCCGGCGGCGGGTGGCCGGCCCGGGCGATCGTGCAGCGCCGGGAGACCGGATCGTAGATGGCGTACAGACAGGTCGCCCCGGTCACCGGCGCGTTGGCGCTGTCGTCCGCCTCGTCCTGGTCGATGCGCGTCACCAACTCGTCCAGCAGTCCGAGGAGTTCCTCCGGCGCCAGGTCCAGGGCGGAGAAGTTGTGGACCGCGGTGCGCAGCCGGCCCATGGTCGCCGCCGCGTGCAGGCCGTGGCCCACCACGTCGCCCACCACCAGCGCGACCCGGGCCCCCGACAGGGGCAGCACGTCGAACCAGTCGCCGCCCACGCCCGCCTGGGCCGGCAGGTACCGGTAGGCGATGTCCAGGGCGTTCTGCTCCGGCAGGGTGCGCGGCAGCAGGCTGCGCTGCAACGTGACGGCCATGCCGTGCTCCCGGGTGAAGCGGCGCGCGTTGTCGATGGAGATCGCGGCCCGCGCCACCAGCTCCTCCGCGAGCACCACCTCGTCCGGATCGAACGGGTCGGGCCGCTCCGAACGCCAGAAACTGACCACGCCCAGGATCAGGGACCCGGCCCGCACGGGGACCGTGATCAGCGAGTGGATGCCGAACTCCACGACCTGCTCGGTGCGTTCCAGGTCCTGGGCGCGCCAGCCCGGCGCCCGGGCCAGGCGGGCCTCCAGGAAGGCCCGCGCGTCGCGCAGACTGCGCGCCTGCGGCGAGGTCTCCACGAACCGGATCCGCTCGCCCACCGCGTACAGCGGCGCGCCCTTGCGGATCGCGCCGACCGCCGTGCGCCGCAGCGCGCCGCGCGCCTCCGGCTCCTCGCCGTCCAGCACGGCGTCGAAGAGGTCGACGGTGGCGAAGTCCGCGAACCGCGGCACGGCCAGCTCCGTCAGCTCCTCGGCGGTACGGGCCACGTCCAGGCTCGTGCCGATGCCCACCCCGGCCGCGTAGAGCATGTCGAGGCGCTCACGGGTCGCCTCCGCCCGGCCCGACAGGGCGCGCAGCTCGGTGGAGTCGCGCAGGGTGGCGACGCTGCCCGCGGGCCCGCCCGCCAGGTCGGTGGGCCGCTGGTTGATCGCCAGCAGCCGGTCCCCGACCAGGTGCACCTCGTCGGTGACCATCCGTCCGGAGGCCAGCAGCTCGGCGGTGTCCCGGTCCAGGCCCAGGTCGAGGACCTGCCGGCGTTCGGCGTCCGGGGGCAGGTCGAGCAGGCGCTGCGCCTCGTCGTTGGCGAGCAGCAGGTCGCCCTCGCCGCCGACGATGATCACGCCTTCACGCACGGCGTGCAGCACGGCGTCGTGGTGCTCGTACATGCGGGTCATCTCGCGCGGCCCGAGACCGTGGGTCTGGCGCAGCAGCCGACGGCTGACCAGCGCGGTGCCCGCCGTGGCCAGGGCGAGGGCGACGGCGGCGCTGGCCAGCAGGAGGGGAAGCTGACGGTCCGCGGTGCCGCCGACGTGCGCGGTGGTGATGCCCGACGACACCAGCCCGACGATCTCGCCGTCGGGCGCCCGCACGGGAACCACGGCCTGCACCAGCCGGCCGATCGTCCCGTCGACCTCCTCGACCACGACTCCGCCGTCCAGCGCCGGCTGGATGTTCCCGACGAACTTCTTCCCGATGCGGTCCGGCTTGGGATGGGTGTAGCGGATGCCGTCGGTGTTCATGACGACGATGAAGTCCATGTCCGAGGCCTTGCGGGCGGCCTCGGCGCGGGGCTGCAGGAGGGCCGTCGGGTCGGGGCTCTTGAGCGCCGCCACCATGCCGGGGGAGTTGGCGAACGTCTGGGCGACGGCGAGGGACCGGTTGCGGGCCTCCTGGGTGGTGTCGTGCCGCACCTGGAGCAGCAGCGCCACCACGGCGGCCACCACCAGCAGCAGCACGATGACCACCTGCAGGACGAACACCTGCGCGGCGAGACTGCGCCCGCCGAGCGTGGACTCGGGCGTACGCCGCACCCCCGGGCCCCGGGGACGACGGGCCGGCCGGGCATCCGAGCGCCCCAGGAGTCGGACCATGTGCCATGTCTACACTGCCCGGCCGGATGAGGCGAGGGGCGTCACACTCGGTCACAGGACGCGTCGCTCATGCTCGCCTCGGGTGATCTTCCCGCCTCGCGCGCCGGGTGGCCAGGAGCAGGGCGATGTCGTCGGGCCGGTCGGCGGTCTGCCGGGCCAGCGCGGTGAGCCGGTCGGCGACGTCCTCGAGGGAACGTCCGGACCCGCCCTCGGCGCCGGCGCCGGCCACCGGAGCGCCCACGCCCGCCGTAGACGCCCGCGCCGGGCCGCCGGCCCGGATCCGGGGCCGCTGCGGCGGCCCGCCGGCCTCGGCCAGGGCCCTGCGCAGCGCCGAGATGCCCTCGTCGATGTCGTGGCCGGGCCGCTCGACCAGCCCGTCCGTGTACAGGGCGAGGATCGCGCCCGGTTCCAACCGCAGCTCCGTGACGGGGTAGTGAGCCCGGGGATCCACTCCGAGGACCACTCCGCCGGGCAGCTCCACGACCTCGGTGCGGCCGTCGGGGTGGCGCAGCAGCGGCGGCAGGTGCCCGGCGCGGGCGGCCCGTGCCACACCCGTGGCCGGGTCCAGCCGGACGTAGCAGCAGCTGGCGAACTGGCCCGGGTCGAGGTCGATGAGGAGGTGGTTGGTGCCCCCCATGACCTCCTGCGGGGGCCGGTCGGACAGCGCGAACGCCCGCACCGCGCTGCGCAGCTGCCCCATGGTGGCCGCCGCCTGCACCCCGTGCCCCTGCACGTCGCCGATGACCAGGGCGAGGCCGTCCCCCGCCTCCACGACGTCGTACCAGTCGCCGCCCACGTCCATGCCCTCGGTGCCCGGCAGATAACGGCCGGTGGTCTCCACGCCCGCGTGCTGCGACAGCCGCCGGGGGAGCAGCGCCTGCTGGAGCCCGCGGGCGAGGGCGGCCTCGGTGTCGTAGCGCTGGGCCTTCTCCATCGCGTGGGCGATCAGGCCGGCGAGCGCGGTGAGCACCGTGCGCTCTTCGGAGCCGAAGCTGCGCGAGCGGTCGAAGCCGAGGATGCACGAACCGACCGGCCGGCCGGAGGAGATCAGCGGGAGGAAGGCCCGGGCGCCCTCGTCCGCGTCGAGGTCGATGCCCGGATAGGCGTCCGCGAGCTGCTGCATCGAGTCGAAGAAGAGCGGCCGGCCCGTGGTGAGCGTCTCCACCCCCGGCAGCCGGGCGTCCAGCCCCACCCCCTCGAACGGCGCGAGGAAGCCCTCGGGGAAGCCGGACTCCCACGCCAGGTACAGATGCCGCTCCTGGAGCAGGTAGATGGCCAGCATGCCGCCGCCGAACGCCGGCAGCAGCTCCCGCATCACCACCGCCGACACCTGCCGGGCCGTGACCGCCTCCGTCAGCGCGATGGCCAGCACGATGGGCCGGTAGAAGGGGGCGGTCGACGCCGCGACGTCGGGCGCGGGGGCGTCCGTGTCCGCGGGCTCGGGAGCCGCGTCGTCCGGCACCCGGTTCGCCGGGACCGCCGTGCAGGTGACCAGGTCGGCGCCGGGGTACAGCGAGACGCGCAGCCAGTCGCCCTCGTAGGGACGCCCGTCCGAGGACGGCTCGGCGGTGGCGGGGCGCCGCACATGGAAGTGCGCGGGCGCCGGCGCCAGCAGGACGCCCCGCAGATGCTCCTCGTAGGTGGGCTGGTTCAGCCACGGCACGGAGACCCACAGCGAGCGGCCGACCAGCAGGTCGCGCGGCACGCCCAGCAGCTGCCCGGCCCGGGGGTTGGCGTAGACGACGAACCCCATCCGGTCCAGGCAGAACACGCCCTCCGGGAGCAGGTCGGCGGCCCCGTCGGCGAGGGCGCCGGGACCGGGGTCGAAGAGGACGCCGGCGACCGGGCGCAGCGCGCCGGGAGAGCCCGAGGGGACGTCGGCCGGCCGCTCCGCGTCCGTCGCCTCCCACAGCTCCAGCAGCCGCAGACCGCCCTCGGCGGTGCGCAGCCGCACCGGCAGCGGCGGCGGGCGTCCCTGGGCCGTCTGGTGGAACAGGCCGGGCAGCCGCAGGGCGTCCGTCGCGTCGACGGCCCGGACCAGGGCGTCCAGCGTTCCGGGGAACTCGCCCCCGGACAGGCGGAGCAGCTTGCGCGCGTGCTCGTCCACGGTGACGGCGCCGTTCGCCGGATCCCACGTGAACCGCCCGATGCGCCCGGGGGCCGGCCCCGCGGCCGGCGGTCGCACGCACAGCGGTTCGTCGTCCCAGGTGACGGGCCCGCCCTGCGCCGCCAGCCGCAGCAGGTCCGCGCCCAGGCCGTCGGCCACGGCCGTCAGCCGCTCCCGGCCGGCCAGCACCTCCGCCGCGTCGGCGACGGCCGGGAGCAGCACGGTCAGCACGCCGAAGGAGCGGCCGCCCGCCGTCACGGGCACGTGCAGGGAGCCGAACTGGAAGGGCAGGCCCGCGGCGAACTGCGGATAGCGGCGCATCATCTCCGTGGCGTTCGCCAGCACCACGGGTGCGCCCGTGCGGTGCACCTCGGCCACCGGGAAGGGCCGGTCGACGTTCACCCGCCACCAGGGGCGGAACAGCGGACCCGGCAGCCCCGTCAGGACGGCCAGCCGCAGCAGCCCGGACGTGCCGGAGCACAGGTAGACGCCCCCGGCGCTGCCGTCCGTCGCCCGCAGCGCCTCCGCCACGGCCCCGGTCAGCAGCGCGGGCGGCGGTCCGGACGGCGTCCGCTCGTCCCCGGCGCTCCCAGTCATCGGCCCTACCTCGTCCGTGCCGCGCGTGGGCGACACAGCAAGAATGCGCCACATCCGGCCGGATGCGCATCCTCGCGCCGGCCGGGAGAACCGCTGCGCGCGGGGTATCCGCCCCGCCATGGGTGAGATTCTGGTGGGCGCATGCTCGTGGACGGACCGGGCGCTGGTCTCCAGCGGCTGGTATCCCGCCGGCCGGCGGGACGCGGAGGGCCGGTTGCGCCACTACGCCGAACGCTTCCCGGTCGTCGAGGTCGACGCGACCTACTACGCGCTGCCCGCGGAGCGTACGAGCAGCCTGTGGGCGCAGCGGACCCCGGAGGACTTCGTGTTCGACGTGAAGGCCTTCTCGCTGCTGACCGGCCACCCCACCCGGTCCGCCGTCCTGCCGCCCGGGCTGCCCGACGACGTCCGCGGTCCGAAGGCGCTGGACGAGGTGTGGCGCAGGTTCGCGGACGGCATCGAGCCGTTGCGCGGGACGGGCCGGCTGGGCGCCGTCCTCTTCCAGTTCCCGCCGTGGTTCCGCCCCGGCGTACGCGCCCGCGCGTTCCTCGCCCAGTGCGCCGAACGGACCGCGGGATGGCCCGTCTGCGTGGAGTTCCGGCATCCGGACTGGTGGCGGGGCGACGAGCAGCGCCGGATCACCGCCGACCTGCTGCGCTCGCACGGGTTCGCCGCCGTCGCCGTCGACATGGAGCAGTCCCTGGCGTCCGCGATACCGCCGGTCACGCCCGTCACCTGCGAGCGGCTCGCCGTCGTGCGGCTGCACGGGCGCAGCCGGGCCTGGGGCAGCGGCAGCAAGGAGGACCGCTTCCGGCACGAGTACACCGACGCCGAGCTGGCGGAGTGGACGCCGAGGGTGCGCGAGCTCGCCCGGCGCGCCGAGCAGGTGCATGTGCTGTTCAACAACTGCTGCGGGGACGCCGCCGTACGCGCCGCCGCGAGGATGCGCGCACTGCTCGACGGCTGACCGGGCCGGCCCCGGCCGGGCGACCCGCGGGGGAGCCGGCCGGGGCCCGTGCCCGTCAGGCGGCGCTGACGCGCAGGGTGCTCTTGGCGAGCTCGTACGCCGGGAGCATGGCGTCGTGTTCTCCGGTGTCCATCCCGCCGAGGTGCAGCACCACGGGGCCCTTGGGCGTGGTGACGGCGAACGCGTGCTCCGTCTTGCTCTCGTCCAGGAGCTCGCTGGTGGTGACGTACTCGACCTCGGCCCCCTTGACGCCGCCCGACGTGAACGCGCGGTAGGCGGCCTTGCTCGCCCCCTGCTCGGCGGCCACGAAGGCCTTCAGCACGCTGCGCGCGTCGGCGTCGCCCGGCTCGCCGGTCCACACGCGCAGGAACCCGATCTTCCCCGCGGGCTTGGCGTCGATCTCGCAGGCCATGGTCACGGGCCCCTGGTGCAGCAGCGCGTCGGCGAGGTCGGCCAGGTCGCCGGTGGCCCCCGCGGCGTCGACCGCCTTGGCCTTCCAGAACTCCGCGACGTCGAAGGTGACGGGAAGTTCGCAGGCGGATCCGGCGGCCCCCACGGACCCGCCGCGCGCGGCGACCTTCGCGGTCGCCGATGCCGAGGCCCCCGCCCGGCCCGCCGCCGTGTCCGAGTCGCCGTCCCCGGCCGCGCATCCCGTCAGCAGCACCGTCAGCACCGTCGACCACGCCGCCGGCGCCAGCCATCGTCGCACGATCCGCGTGTTCCGCACGTTCCCCACCCCGAAGCGCACCGCTGAGTCTCCTCTCGACGCCGGCCCGATACCGGCGGAGCACTGTAACCGGGGAGGTCGTGCCTTCCGCCACCGAGATTCCCCCCGGGCGCGCGAGTCGACAGGAGCCGCCAGGGGCCGACAGAGCTCGGGGCGTGCAGGAATGCGGCGGGCGTCTTCCGCGTTGTACCGCGCGACTGGCATGCACCGCTCAATAGGTGCGAGCCGGTGAAAGGAGGTCCCCCCATGGCCCGCAGCACAGCGCGCCCCGTCGTCACCCTCAGGTCCACCGCCGGAACCGGTGTCGCCTACGTGACGCGAAAGAACCGCCGCAACGACGCCGACCGACTGGTCCTGCGCAAGTACGACCCCGTCGTCGGCCGGCACGTCTCCTTCCGCGAGGAGAGGTGAGGCCCTGACGGCGCGAGGCCGCCGCGCTCGCTGAGCGACGGCGGCCCGCCCGGGGCACGGCGGCCGGGGTCGCGGAAACCCACCCCGGCCCCGTACGGAAACGGGCGAGTGTTGTGTCGTGAAATACGGCGCCCCCAGGGAACCCCAAAC